>JANRKT010000051.1:0-11616 GCA_033763355.1 Chitinophagaceae bacterium
AATAAAAATAATCTTTATTCCCAATTTCATGTCAACGGCGCTTTCTTTATCTTGTATTTTCAATTAAAACACTGACTGTGAAAATTAGTTTCTCCATTCTCCTGGTTATTGTAATGATCAATTGCAGCGCCCAGGGAAGCAATAGCGGATTTAAAAACTATGAACAGGTTATTCCCGGCACATCATTAAAACATAACATGGTTGCCATACCTACAGGAACTTTTAAAATGGGAAATGTACCCGGCGATAAAAACAGCAAGCCTGCTGAAGGCCCGGCCGTAAAAGTTGAGCTTTCTGCTTTTTGGATGGGGGCCTGTGAGGTAACACACGATGAATTCAACGCTTTTTTCAGGGATGAGAATATTTCCCAGGGTTCAAAGGTGGATGCTGTTACAAGGCCCACTGCGCAATACATTGACCTTAGCTGGGGCATGGGTAAAGAAGGCGGCTATCCGGTGAACAGCATGAGTATAGATGCAGCGCTGATGTTCTGCAGGTGGCTTTATCATAAAACAGGTGTTTTTTACCGGTTACCGACAGAAGCGGAATGGGAATATGCCTGCAGGGCAGGAACAACAACTGTTTATTACTTTGGAAATGATGCAAAAGAACTGGACAAGTATGCGTGGTATAAAAAAAACAGCAAAAACAAATACCAGAAAGTGGGACAGAAAAAGCCCAATGCATGGGGTTTGTATGATATGCTGGGCAACGTAAGCGAATGGGCGCTTGACCAGTACAATGAAAAATATTTTTCTGTAATTGCGGGTAACCCTTCTGATCCGGTAGTTCATCCTGCAACAAGATATCCCAGAACGATAAGGGGCGGTTCATACGCTGATGATGCTGATGTATTGAGAAGCAGCAGCCGCAAACATTCTGAGCCCTCATGGAACAAACGTGACCCCCAGGTACCCAAAAGCCGATGGTGGTTAACTGATGCCATGTTTGTGGGTTTCAGGGTGGTAAGGCCTTTAAAACAACACACATCAGAAGAAGCTGAAAAATTTTATAAATTGTACCTCGGTAATTAACCCTTCATCTTATAAACTTTCCAGAATATGAACGATTCAAACAACAAATCCACCACACGCCGTGAGTTTGTAAAACAAACCACATTGCTTGCAGGCGGTGTGGCCGCTATGCCATTGTTTTCAAAAGCCAATTATTTTTCAGGGGCTGATGATGTCATTAAAATTGCTTTGATTGGCTGCGGCGGCAGGGGAACAGGCGCTGCCATGCAGGCATTGCTTACCAAACAAAATGTAAAACTGGTGGCAATGGCAGATGCTTTTCGTGACCGTATTGACAGTTGCTTTAAAGAATTAAACTCCGATGAGAATGTTGATTCATCAGACGCTTCAAAAAGTATAAAAAGCAAAATTGATGTTCCTGAAGAAAGAAAATTTACAGGTTTTGATGGTTATTTAAAAGCCATTCCCCTTGCTGATGTGGTAATCTTAACCACACCGCCCGGTTTCCGCCCTATGCATTTTGAAGAAGCCATTAAACAGGGTAAGCATGTGTTTATGGAAAAACCTGTTGCTACTGACCCGGCAGGCATCCAGAAAGTACTTGCAGCCGCCGAAATGGCCAAACAAAAAAAGTTAAACGTAGTGGTGGGCCTTCAAAGGCATTACCAGAACTCGTACCGGGAATTGTTTAAACGCAAAAACCTGATTGGGGATATCACATCCGCACAAGCCTGGTGGAACAATGATGGCGTGTGGGTTAACCGCCGCAAACCGGAACAAACTGAAATGGAATACCAGATGCGCAACTGGTATTATTTTGTGTGGCTCTGCGGAGACCATATCTGCGAACAGCACATTCACAACATAGATGTGGTGAACTGGTTCAAAGGCGGCTATCCTGTAAAAGCCCAGGGCATGGGAGGAAGGGAAGTAAGAAAAGGAAAAGAATTTGGTGAAATATACGACCACCATTATGTGGAGTTCCATTATGCCGATGGTTCCATACTGAACAGCCAGTGCAGGCATATAAAAAATACAATGAGTAAAGTGGATGAGCTGCTGATAGGCACAAAAGGAAAAATATTCTGCGACGCTGCAAATATTAAAGACCATACCGGTAAAGCTTTGTACCAGTTTGATAAGAAGACGGAGAACAATCCTTATCAAACCGAGCATGATGAATTGTTTGCCGCCATTGCAAAAGGCGAATACAAATTTGCCGATGCAGAAAACGGCGCCAAAAGCACCATGACATCTATCCTTGGCCGTATGGCAACATACAGCGGCCAGGTGATTGAATGGGACAAAGCCATTAACTCAGGCATTGACCTGCAACCCAAAACTTACGACTGGGCCGCAGCGCCACCGGTATTGCCTGATGAAACAGGGTTTTATAAAATTGCCATGCCGGGAGTGACGAAGTATGTGTAAACCCTTTTGATGGAATGTCATAGAAATCTTTTGTAAGCCTGGCAGGGGTTAGCTTTAAAAAAATGATTTATTTCTACTCCTGTCAGGCCTTTTATTGACAGGTGCTATTTTAAACCAGGAACGATTTTCAAAAAACCACTAAGCATATTAAAATAGCTGAAGAAAAAACCCGTTTTATAACAAACCCCAACCATTCCAAACTCAGCCGGGGGTTTTGTTAGCTTATGAAAACTTATGCCATGAAAAGAATCTATCCTTTCATTATTTTTTTACTGTGGTTTTCCTGCAAAAAAGCGCCTGACCAGCCGGAAGAAATAAAACTGGATGGCACATGGCGTTTAAAATCTATACGTAGCGACGCTGATACCCTGAATACCACTGCTGCATGGATGCCCCTCAAATACGAAAAACAGTATTTTGATTTTGACCTGTATTGTGTAAATGACAGCCGGGCAGGGCAATCTTATATTTCCATGTTGAACTGCGCCTATGATGTTTCGCCGGGTTCATCCGTTGGGGTGGTAAGCAGCGATTGTGCCCGTTCTGTTTTTCGCAGGGATACCACATGGATACAACTCACCCATTACGACATCAGCCTGGTTAATGACAGTACAGTAAAGATGCTGGAGCAATACAGCAATTCAAAGAGGATAAACACCATACTGGCGCCCTGCAATTCGCCCCAATACTTACCCGAATCCATAACTAAATTTGAAGCAACAGGAATATGGAAATATGATGAAGCAGGTAAGGTTATTACTTTAGATTTCACCCCGGGGTACAGCCGTATTGACGGTGAACAGGTGAACCGTTTTAAAGTTATCGCTTATTCAGATAAGGAAATTACCCTTCGCCTTATTACCTCTTACCTCGCTGAATATTTATTGGTTAAACTATAGAGTCATCATGCAATATCATGAAATCACGGGTTCAGGTTTCATCCTGCCCCGTTGCAATTACCCTGAATTCTTCCACAGTCTGTAAACAATCAAGGTAGGTTATTGATGCATCATATCCCTTCATGTGATACCTGAAAGGCTTTGGCAAAGGCGTATGGCCCACATACTGGTTCATGTTTTTTAAAGGAGCGGCCATTGTTTCCTGCTTATCTGCCCATGTTATGCCGCCGTAATAGTCATAGCCTCCCCGCAGGTTGCTTACCTGGTGCAAAACATCATTGTCCTTCGAATTAAGCATAACATTAAAAACTTCTGCATAATTATTATCTGTTAAACCATATTGTACAATTACATGAAAATTTTCTTCCAGCCAGTTTTCAGATACCCCGGCATGTGTCCAGAGGTTATTGTTAACCTGGAAGGCAACATTAAAAAACCGTTTGTTTTCGTTGAAAAGTCCAAAAAGATCATACTGCATGGAAGGACGGAACCCGCTGCAACGGTATTTGGGGAAAAACATATACTGGATGTCATGGTTTCCCAGCAATAATTCCACCCTTTCAGTTTCCCCTTTTTTAAACTGAATGATTTCATATAGGTTATCGTAAATGATGTGGTTACCCAGGTCATAGCTGTCAACATAATCACCAAGGAAAACAATTTTGTCTGCATGCGGAAACTGTTCCAATGCATTTTTCCATGAATCCCTTCCGTGCAGGTCGGGGATGGTTAATACCTGCATATTCCCTTATTTATCAGACCTGAAAAGTTTCAAAAAATCTGTCAGGTCTGTTTATTTATGACAAAATATCTTTCTTCCTGAACACCGCTATTGATAAACCCAGGAATATTACAATATGCAAAAAAAGAATTCCTGCTGAACGCAGAATGGCAGGCAGGTACTCAATGGAACCGATAACCTGTTCATTTTCTGCATTCACCTTTACATCAAAAAAACCTTTCCATCCCAGCATATGGGTAGTAAACAGGTAAGGCTTAATAGCATTAAAAAAGGGGAGGTCAAGCGTATTGAGAATGGTGAATACAATAATGATACTTATAGATGCCACTATCGGGCCGATGGAATTTTCAGAAAAAATACTCAGCAAAAAAGCCAGGGCAGCTACAACAAGCATGGCCAGCATAGCAAAACCAAATGCAGCAAAATAACGCCACATCACATCATCCTGCTGAATAAAAGTTACCACGTCACTCTTCATTACTATCATATCATCTGCACCGAATACCAGCAGTGAAACAAACAAAGCCATTACCGCCATCCACATCAACAGCAAAATGGTGTAAATACAGGAAGCAATAAATTTGCTTATGATAAGTTCGGTACGGCTTACCGGCTTTGTAACCAACAAACGCAATGTACCCATATTGGCTTCACCAGAAATCATATCCCCTGCCACCAATGCAATAAGCAGGGGCACATGAACGAGTAATGTTTGCAGGATGATATAACCCAGCAGGTAGCCATTTAGCACTTTACCTTCAATTTCAAAACTTTCAGACAAAGCCCGCATCCCAAAACGGATAAAGTTTTCGCCATCTGCGTAAAAACCCATCTGTATCAGCCCAACAATTGCTGTAATGGCAGCAAAAGCAATATAGGTTCTTGGTTTCTTAAAAATTTTAAACAGTTCTATCTGTATTAATTTCCACATTTTGTTTTCCGGAGGTGAGTGATAAAAAATATTCTTCCAGTGAGTTCAGGCGCTGAATGGACAATATGCCGATACCATTGTCCACAAGTTCTTTATTCAGCAGGGGCACCTGGTTTTTGTGCAATTCAAATATCATTTTACGGCTGTTGCTGCTTTGCAAAAAATTATTCCATTCAGACTGCCTGATAAATAGTAACGCACTTTCATCATCTGTTGTTCCTATCTCCGTTACCACATGCTCGGGGTCAAGTAATTGCCTTACCTCCCCTTCCACCAGTTTTTTTCCTTTATCAATAATAAGCATGCGGCTGGCTATCTGTTCCACTTCGCTTAACAAATGAGATGACACCAGTACTGTCTTTTTCAAATCACGGCTGAGGTGGATAATCAGGTTGCGTATATCGGCAATGCCCTGCGGGTCCAGCCCATTAGTGGGCTCATCAAGAATAATAAGCTGCGGGTCATGCACCAATGCAACTGCAATGCCCAGGCGCTGTTTCATACCCTGCGAATAGGTTTTTACTTTATGATGTGCCCTTTCAGCAAGCCCTACACGATGCAGCTGCCTCATTAATTCATCTTTTTTTAAATACAAACCGCTCAGCTTTGCAAACAAAGACAAGTTCTCTAATGCAGTGAGGTATTTGTACAAATCGGGTTTTTCTATTACGGCCCCTGTTTTTGACAATATTGCTTTTCTCTGCTCTGATAAATTTTTGCCGAATATTTGTATGTTTCCTGAACCAGGTTGAATTAAGGTTAGCAGCATACGGATAGTAGTAGATTTACCAGCCCCGTTCTGGCCCAGGAAGCCATATACATCGCCTTCCTCTACAGTAAAGGAAATATGGTCAACGGCTTTTATTTCCCCGAAATTCTTGGATAAATTTTCAACTTTTATAATAGCTGCCATATCAATTGTAAAAGGCTGATATTGAGTAGCAAAAATAACTGCCAGGTCATCGCCACAACCTTTTAAGGCAGGTTTTGACAAAATTTTTTTTACCAAACAGTTGCATAATTGAAAGGTTTGTGCAAATTTTACACCTGTAATCCACCCAATGGGAATATTAATCCCTCACGGTTATCCTCGATACAACCTCAGATAAAATCCCCTTTCCAACGTAATTCCAGATTCAGTTTAAGTATTCGCTTATCTCAATAGTGCTTTAACTTCTTTTCCTCTGTCCACATCCTTAGAATCCCCGCAATTGATCCTTTAATTTCCTTGTAACACTTTTTCAGTATCCGGTTAAAATTCGCCCTTTCTCCTGTGGAACCGCTGAATTAATAACCTCTAAACTCACAAAAATGAAAAAGTTGTTCACCCTATGTGGCAAAGCCGCCATTCTTGCAATGGTTGCCTGTCTTGCTTTGTTTCACAACACCACCGCACAATGCGTTTCCCCTTCACTTGTTTTTAAAAATGCAACTCTTGTTTCCGGAACAGCCGGCCAGGTTGGAGCTACTTACAAATTTCCGGGCGTTACCAACTATGCCGATGCCTACATCAAAATTGACAGCCTTGTAGGCGGTGCAAGCCTTGCAGATATAGATAAAACCGACATTGGCTATCCCGATGCGTGGCAACCTGTAGTAAACGGGCCGTCCAATCCTCCCGGAAATATCTCATATATCCGCTGGAGCATCACATTTAAAGCCATTGGCACCAACCTGAATCAATTGTTCCCCTGCTTTACATTATCAGCCGTAGATATAGATGGCGACAATTCAAAAATCAGGGAGTTTATTGAAGCCATAAACACAAGTTCTTATTCAAATACCACACCTACAACATTAACCATTACACAATCGGGCAATGATATAAGGGCCCTTGGTTCAATTGCCAACAAAGCCAATATAGATACCCTTGCCGACGATACCCGCATAAAATTTGTTTACAACAGTGTAAGCAGCATCCAGATCAAAACAGGTTCTTACATCAATCCCGGGTCAAACGGCAACGGATCAACTGCAAGATACAATTGCCTTTACTTCAGAAATATTACTGCTTCGCTTGGTTCGCTCCCCGTACGTTTCGTAAGCTTTTCTGCAAGGGCATTAAAAAGCAATACCGTGCAGGTAAACTGGGTAACAGAAACAGAAGTAAACAACAAACAATTTGAAATACAGCGCAGCGCAGACGGAATAAATTTCAGCACCGTGGGAATTGTATTGAGCATAGACGGCGGCAATAACCTGAAAGCTTATCAATACACTGACAAAATGCAGGGAACAAATAAAGGGAAATTTTACTACCGCATCAAACAGGTTGACCTGGATAACAAATACACCCTCAGCAAAATTGCGGTAGTGAATTTAAGCGATGCAGGCCGTGTGTTTGTAAAAAGTTACCCTAACCCTGTTACCACTGATTTTACCATCAGCATGGAAAATGTGCAGCATCCGGCTAAATCTGTCCGCATCAGCAACCTGATGGGTAAAGAAGTGTACCGGAAAAATTTATCAGGCGCTGCAACAGGCATCCTGCAACTAAATGCGCAAACGGCGAATATGAATGAGCCCGGTATTTATGTGGCGGAAATAGCGCTGGCAGACGGAACCGTAATAACAGAAAAGCTCATCAAAAGATAAAAATATTTAGTAGAGGTTGTGAATTCCAAAACGGGCCTCTTGTCTAGGAGGCCCTCTTTTAAAAACTTCTTTTTACAACCGGTTAACTCAAAATTCGTTTATGTAAAAAATTATTACATCATGAAAAGTCTCTGTTCTCACTGATTAAACCCCATGTTCCTTAAAACCATTGTTGTGCTAAGAAACAATTATTAACATTTAAATATTCACGACAATGCTTATCACTTTAATTGCATTCACAAAAAGAATGTTCATGGCTGTACTGATGGTAACGGCAGCTTCAGCCAGTTTTGCTTTACCTGCAGATAGCGCTTCTTCTTCACGGGACTGGATTGCTGAGTTTACCTGCAACAACGTGCAGCAGAATGTGGAACTGAAATGGAAAACATTATCGGAAACAAAGGGTATTGTGCTTGTAGAAATACAGCGGAGCAGCGACGGAAACAGCTTTTCAACTATCGGAAAGATTAAGATTTCGCCGCAGGCAATAAGCAATATTTACTCTTTTACTGATCACAAGCCAAGGAGGACCACAAACTGTTACAGACTGAAACTGCATACCAGCGCAGGAAGCACCCTGTACTCAAAAGTAATGATAGTGGAACTGCAAAAACCGGCTTCATCTGCAGAATTGGT
The DNA here is from genome assembly GCA_033763355.1 of Chitinophagaceae bacterium. Classification (GTDB taxonomy): domain Bacteria; phylum Bacteroidota; class Bacteroidia; order Chitinophagales; family Chitinophagaceae; genus JANRKT01. The sequence continues at coordinate 8,209 of JANRKT010000051.1, forward strand.
AAGTATAACCCCTGACCCCGGTGTAAATGACATGCTGGTTACGATTCAGCTGAAGGAAAAAGGTTACATCAACATGGTTGTAACAGACAGCAGTAACAGGATAATAATACAAAACAAGCTGAAAGCCGTTGCAGGCCTGCATATTTATAAACTGGAAAACACCGGCAAACTGAAAAAAGGCAATTATTTCCTTAATGTAGCTGTAAACGGGGAGCCTTCTTTGCTTGCAAAACTGGAAAAAAATTAAACACTGGTAAGGTATTGATTATTTACAAAGGGTATAACTATTAAAAAAACCTGTTGCATGATTACTGCAGCAGATAAACTTTTAAACTGTTGATCTATGGGCCGTCTTACTTCAAAAACACTTTTGTATTTTCTTTTGCTGCCCTCCAAATGGAGCTGCCTTGAAGCAAAGGAAAATAAAACCCCGAAAGCCTTTCAAAGGAACCTGAGGGAAAAACAGGCATTGAACAAATCGGCAAGAAGTTATTACGAAGCGCTGAAGAGAATGAGGGACAAAAACTGAAGCCTGTTTCATTAAAACAAAAGCGGTTACACCTTTTACAAAGGAGTAACCGCTTTTTTATTTGTGGTTAACGCCAAGATAAGTCTGCAGGTTCCTCACGTATTCTTCAAATGCCTTTACACCTTTGGGGGTAATCTTACAAATTGTTTGGGGGTAATTGTCTTTGAACTGTTTTACAATATCAATATAGCCGGCTTCCTTTAATTTTTGTATCTGCACACTCAGGTTGCCGGCTGTAGAATTGGTTTTTTCCTTCAGGAAAGTAAACTCCGCTTCCTTTACACTGATAAGGAGCGATACCACGGCCAGCCTGAGCTGCGAATGTAATATGGGATCAAGTTCTTTAAACACCCTTAGTATAAATCAATTGGTTTTCCGATTTTTTTTTAAACTCGCTGTTGGCAATATGCCCCGGTATAATATACCCTGCAAGCACCGCAATGGCATGGAGCGCCATAACCATTTCAAAATTTTTCACAAACAGGGCTGCAAAGGCCAGCGCCCATGTTATGTATGCGCCGATAACTGACGGGCGGAAATTTAATGCTGTGCCATATATGAGTATCCAGAACCCGTATAAACCCATCAGCAACGCAAAGCCCTTTTCTGGTCCTACGCCAACGTTTATGGCTACTATAATAAGCGCAAGGGAAATAAAAAAGCCGATATTCAGCTTATCAAAAATATCCTTGGTATAAGTCTTCACCTTTTCCGTCTTCCTGAAAAACAAAAAACGGATAATGGTGTACAACAGGAAAACCAGGGAAATGACGCCGAAAAAGTTCCAGAAAAACCAGGCAGAAAACCATTTAAAGTATAGGTTAAGCAAGGTACATGCTGAAGCAAGAAACAAAAGCCAGCCCCAGATGATCCATCCCGTGCCATCATCACGCTGTTCCTTTTTTGCTGTACTGATCATTTGCTGAATGATCAAAAGACTTTCCTGTTCGGTCATTTGTTTTTCCTGCTGGTTCATGACAAAGCAGTTTTACGGTTAAAATGCGATCTGAGAATGTGCCCCGGTATAATATAACTGAAAAGAATAGCAGCAGCAGCAAATATCATCTGGTAATCAAAACTGAACCAGATGGCAATACCTGCAAGCACCCAACTGATGATGCCCCCGGTAACAAGCGCTGTAAAATGCAGTATCCTTCCTGAAACAAAAGTGCCGAGCCCGTACATCAGCATAAAAAAGGGAAACGCATTGAGCCAGCCCAGTTTAAAAAAAAGCAAACACATGATAAAGAAAGTCAGTCCCATGCCCGTCCATAAATAACTCATATTTTCACTCACATAGGTCTTTACCCTGTTTTTCCTGTCAGTTTTTATGCCATGATAAATACTTGCAGCTGCGCCAACAAATGTGAGGAACCATACATAATAGTGGTGCTGATACTGAAAAACCACTTTTAATACAAACTGACCAATTATGGCTGCAAACGTTATCCAGCCCCACAATAAAAAATAAAACCAGTTTTCACTGATGTCCTGCTTTGTTTTATCAATCATGGATTGAATCAGTTGCAGGCTTTGTTCGGGTGAAAGTTTCTCTTCAGACATCTGAGTAAAGTTGAAAATCAAAAATAGAATTGTCCATGATGCAGCCCATCACGGACAATTCACATTATCTGCACTATTTACTGCACTCTGCATGGAAGTACCGTGTTGCAGCCAGGCCCCATTGGGGATGGATTGAACTTTCTGGCTTAAACGCTTCATATTTTTTTATAGCCTCTTCAAATAAAACTTTGGCTTCTGCTTTGCTTCCGCCGAATTGTTCGGGTGTATAAAATTTATCCTGCCCTTCCAGTAAATAGATCCTTGGATTATTCTGATTGAGTTGTTTTGCTTTTTCCAATGCCGCAGCTGCAAGCGGGCCTTGTGTTTGCCAGCGGGTCATCGGGTCAGCCATCATGCGCAGTGTGGCAATCATTTTTTTCAAACAAAAAATTTCTGAATTCTCTTTGGTTAAAGCTTCTGCCTTTGCAAGCAATGCTTCCGCTTTATCAGCAAGGGGGTCTGTTTTATCGGCTAAACCACCCATATTTTGCCCGTTATTCATCATAAAGCCCTTCATTACATTACAGTAAGCTGCGTAATAATAAGGAAGCCATTGGGTTTTTTCAGCTTCACCTATCCTTTCAAAAGCATTTGCAAGGTCCTGCAGGGGTTCGGGCTTCATACTGCTGCTGTCATCCAGCATAACAATATTTTTCTCCATCGCTTTTGTAAACTTTTCGCTTTGTGCAAAAAGGGAAGCAACCATCAGCAATAATGCCAGCATAAGAATTGTTCTTTTCATTGTTTTACATTTTTATTATAAAGAATTATCAGTGTCTGTTTTTTATTTCAGCGGGCTTAACACAGGCCATTTGAATACCATCATGAAAAATGAAATTACCGGGGTAATCAAAGCAAGGAAACCCCAGAACTCCCATTGACGAAAAAAAGTATTGAAAAACTTGTTATCAAAGCCTGAAGCGCCTTTGTTTATTTGTTCCTGCAGGTGCTTTTTCATTTTAACCTGTAAAGGCGCCACCTTAGCGGCAAAGAATATCCCAGAAAGAGTGAACAAGACAAGCGGCCAGAAAATCCAGCCCGTGCTCAACATGGAGGTGCCTGCATGTATTGCCGCACCCATGCCAAAACCTGTAATAATTACAACAGCAGGTATGGTAAATATCCGGTCTGATGCAATGATACCAGAAGCCGTGTGTTGCATAATTTGAACATCTCCTGTTTTTTTAGCAAACCTCATCCAGAACAAACCGGTGGTGATGTTGCCCAGAAATGCAACAACAGCGAGAATGTGAACAGATTTAAACAACAGGTAATAGTTCATGTAATGGTTTTATAAATTGTTATTTATTGCATCC
>JANRKT010000052.1:0-10937 GCA_033763355.1 Chitinophagaceae bacterium
AAGCAGGAAATGTATCTTACTGAGGCGGTAAACGGAAAGAATATCAATGCCATTGAACAAAACAAAAATGCGCTGGTGCGTTTTGCAAACGAAGGACTGGCTGTGCTGGATACCATAAAAAACTTTGACGGCGACCCCTCACTCATTAACTCCTGTAAGAAGATGCTTCAGTTTTACCAAAAAGAAGCCAGTGAGGGCATTCCTGTTGTAACCGATTTCTTTATGAAAAATGAAACCTTTACACAGCTAAAAAAGGAAATGGATAAAAAATCTTCCGGCAGCCTTACCCAGGCCGAGGTGGACAAATACAATGGCATGGTAAAAGATTTTAATGCCGCTGTAAACGGTTACAACAACACACAAAAACAGCTCAACAGCAACCGCAGTACTTTTTTAAACGACTGGAACAATGCCGTAAAACAGTTTATGGACAGGCACATGCCTTATTACAATTAATAAACTAAAAGTATATTGCAGCATACATTTCAAATGCTGCTAATAATGAATGCTGTTAAAAGGTTATTTCTTTTACTTGTAATTGCAGGCTCTATTTCCTGCAGGGACCAGTCAGCGTTTAAGCCCCTTGTATTGCAAACTGATTTTGGCGTAAAAGACGGTGCAGTTGCCGCCATGAAAGGAGTAATTGAATCTGTTGATCCCCACCTTAAAGTGTATGACCTTACACATGAAATACCCGCTTATAATATCTGGGAAGCAGCTTACCGCTTAGAACAGACCGCACAGTACTGGCCCAAAGGAACGGTGTTTGTTTCAGTAGTTGATCCGGGTGTGGGCACAGAAAGAAAATCCGTTGTACTGAAAACAAAAAGCGGCCACTATTTTGTTACGCCTGATAACGGGACGCTTACACTCATCAGCGAATCACTCGGCATTGGGGAAATAAGAGAGATTGACAGCATTACCAACCACAGGAAAGGTTCGCAGGGGTCTTATACATTTCACGGACGTGATGTGTATGCATATACTGCAGCAAGACTTGCAGCCAGGATAATAAATTTTAAAAAAGTAGGACGGAGACTTGCTGATACCGTTGTAAAAATTTCTTACCAGAAAGCAATGATACAGGGCGGTTCCATCTCAGGAAATATCCCCATACTTGATATTCAATATGGCAATGTATGGACGAATATCCCCGACAGCCTTTTTAAAAAATTAAATATCACATATGGTGATTCTGTTGAAATAAAAATTTCAAATGATGATTCAACCTTTTTTAGTGCAAAAGTTCCTTTTGTAAAAACTTTTGGTGAAGTGGCAGAAGGAAAAACTATGGCTTATTTCAACAGCCTCATGAATTTTTCATTGGCCGTTAACATGGGCAGTTTTTCTGAATCTTACGCTGTAAAAAGCGGGCCGGAGTGGAAGATTGTTCTGAGTAAATAGTTTTTTATTTCCTTATACTCTTCAGTACCCTTTGTATCAAACCATCAAGCGCATTATTCTCAATCCATCTCGCCACAATGATGAGGTCATGCTCCGGGTCAACATAAATCATGTTGGTGCCTGCACCAATGTGTGCAAATGCTGAAGCTGGTGCGGAAGGGTATAATTTTTTATCGGTGTTCAAAAAGTAATTCATGAACCCGTAAGTGGGTTGCACAGCAGTAGGGGTCTTTGCCATTTTAATCCATCCTTCGGGCAACAACTGTTTGTCCTTCCATTTACCATTGCGCAGCGTTAAATAACCAAACCTTGCCTGGTCGTATGCATTGATGAATAACCCGCCTCCCCAGTGCGAACCGCCGCTAACGGATTGTACAACCTCTCCATCCATAATTACCCAGGAATTTTCATAGCCAGTCCACCTCCATGTTGCAGAAGCGCCGATGGGGTCCATGATCTTTTCTTTTAAAACAACCGGCAAAGGTTTGCGCCAGATGTTCAGCAAGGCAAGGGCCAATACATTCACCCTTGTATCATTGTACTTATAAACTGTTCCCGGCTCATTTCTCTTCCTTGTCAGCCATTCGGCTGAATTATTTGATGGCCTGTCAGCCCAATCGGGTTTGCCCCACAATGTGCCTTCCCAGTCGCTGGTTTGCCGGAGCAAATGGTCCCATGAAATTTTTTTGTTGTGTTCCGTTTCAAATAATTCAATCACGTCTTTCTTACCCCATTCATTTGCTTTGTCAGCATCCGGTTTATTGTTCTCATAAGGTATAACGGGCGCCATATAAGTAAATACTTTGTCATTCACATCACTGATCAGGCCTTCGGCATGAGCAAGCCCCGCAACTGATGAAAGAAAACTTTTGGCCACGCTGAATGTCAGGTCAACACGGCCGGGTTCACCCCATTCCGCTACGATGTATCCATTCCTGATAATTAAACCGCTTGCAGGGCCACGTTCCTTCATGGGCCCGACAGGAAACCCAAAAGGTTCTCTGCCGAACGGGCTCAGATAATGCGCTTCTCTTAAATCTTTCGGCGCTTTGGATTCATTGTCTCCTGCAAACTGAACTGCTTCTTTTAATAAAGCTGCATCCATACCCGCGGCTTCAGGCGTTCGCTGTTCCCATTTTGCTTTATCGGGGTAGTAATAAGTTGCTTTGCCTGTTTGTGCAATCGTTCCGGTAAACACAAACAAGCAGAGGAGAAAGGGGAAAAAAATATTTTTCATTGTTGCCAGGTTTTATACCGGGTTCAAGTTAATAGTTTTGCAGTCTGCTCCTTAAAAAAACTAAATCAAACTGTAACTTTTGAGGAAAAAGAGGAGTCTGATTACCGCAAAGAACAAAATAATGAGAAAACCGCTGTTCAAAATCGCCTTTATATTTTTCACTGCCATAAGCCCGGTGTTTATATCGGCCCAGCCAGATAAATTTAAAACCCCTGAGGGTAACCCTGCCGGATTACATACGGTGTATCGCTACCAGAAATCAAACTGGGATGGCACGCACAGGTCTGATATTTTTCTTTACATCAGCAGCAATAACCGCCTGGAATCATACAAATGGAGTGAAGGCGACCATTTGGCCACATTGGTAACCGCATGGATTGACTGGAACAATTTTTCTATCAGCCGTTTTGAAAACCACAGGATAGAACAAAATAAAGAACCGCAATTAAGAGCTGTGCTGGAAGCGGTTGACGGGAGCAAAGTGAAAATTGAACTGGGCGATTATAAAGACACGGCTGTTATTACAGCATGGCCATGGCACAGCTACGATTTTGATTTTGCAGGATTGGGTTATATATGGCGGGCATTGAAAAATAAAGAAACGGATTTTGTATTTCACAGGGCTGACCCGGGAATGCTTAACGGAAAACCCGCTATGGTAAATATGGGAGAAGTGAAAGTAAAATTTCTTGGACCTGAAAAGATTGATGATACAGATTGCCTGAAGTACAGTATTGATGGCGCCGGCCTGGAAAACAAGGGAGGAACAATCTGGATTGATCCCGAAACATGGATGATTCAACGCTATAAGATTGCATTGCCGGATGAAGAGGGTTTTGAAAACGGATACCTCAATTTGCTGGAAAAGAAAAAAATGACGCCTGAAGAATGGGAGAGGTTTAAACAGGTTAAAGTAAACTAAGTAAGATTGATTATTGCTGAAAGGCTCAGGTTGTTCAGATATTATCTATCGGTATGGGAAGTTCCCTGATTCTTTTTCCTGTAAGTTCAAAAATTGCATTGGCCAAGGCAGGCCCCACAGGCGGCAGGCCACCCTCGCCTGCGCCTTCAGGAGAATCAAATGTTTTTATAACAGTAACATCTGTTTCCGGGCATTCATTTATTTCAAGCATTTTGTAATTGTGAAAATTGTTTTCAGCTATTCTGCCTTTTTCTATAGTCAGCCCGCTTTTAATTGAAGATGTAAGGCCCATTACTATGTTACCTTCGGTCTGAGCTTTTATAATGTCGGGGTTTACCGGGATGCCGCAATCAATGGCAGCGGTAATGCGGACCGGTTTTATTTTGCCGTTTATACGTTGTACTTCAACCACCATTGCTACAAATGCACCTGATCTTTCAACAATAGCCACACCTTTGCCGCTGTCTTTTTTCCGGGGTCCATACCATCCTGATTTTTCAGCCACAGTCTTCAATACCTCAGTGTATCGTTTATGCTCCTTCAATAATGCTAACCTGAAATCAAGCGGGTCTTTTTTTGCTGCATGTGCAAGTTCATCTATGAAAGATTCGTGTGCAAAACAATTGGTGGAGTGATACACGGAACGCCAGTAGGTAATGGGTACATAGTGTTTGCGCAACACTCCGCACAACCTGTAATTGGGGATGGCGTATTCCCTGTTGATTCCCCCGGCAATAGCCTGGCTTGCTTTCATGTTATCGCCTGTCTGGTTGTTAATATCCTGGCAAATTACTTTGTGCTCAAGCGCAATAATGTTTCCCTCTGCATCAACAGCGCCGCGGCATGTATTCAGCGAGCAGGCCCGGAAAGGGCCCTGCGTAATATCTTCTTCGCGGTTCCAGATTAATTTAACAGGTGCGCCTGCTTTTTTTGAAAGATCAGCCGCTTCTTCAGCAACATCAGTCATTGACCTGCGGCCGAAACCGCCACCCATAAAAGTATAATTGATGATGATTTTTTCTTCAGGTAAACCCAGTTGTTTTGAAAGAAAAGATTTTACGCCATTTGGGTTTTGTGTTGAGCCCCAGAAGATACAACGGTCTTGTTCAACACTTACAGTGGCATTCATCGGCTCCATACAGGCATGCGCCTGGTAAGGGGTTTGATAAGATGCTTCTATTTTGACAACTGCAGTTTCAAATGTTTCATTGAATCTTCCCCTTTCCATGAACACTTCTCCCGGCATTGCAGCAGCTTTCTTATAATCATCCCATATTTTTTCGGTGTCCCATTCATCAAGGCCTTCATTGTCCCAAACCGTTTCAAGAACTTTCCTTCCTTCCTCTGCGGCCCAATAGCTGGTTGCAATAACAGCAACAGCATCCCTTATGGTTCCCCTTACATCACGCCTTGTCCTTAATACATATTTTACGCCGGGTATTTTTTTTGTTTTTGCATCATTAAAACTTACGAGTTTGCCCAGGAAAACCGGCGAATGTTCAACAGTTGCATACAACATTCCCGGAACAGTAAAGTCAATGCCGTATTTGGCTTCACCGTTTATCTTAAGCGGTATATCCATGCGTGGCGGCGATTTGCCTATAATTTTAAATGTGGCCGGATCTTTTAATTTAGGATGTTGAGGCGCTGTCAGTTTTGATGCATCTTCAACAAGCTCACCATAACTTAATTTTTTTCCTGTTGCAGGGTGAAAAACCATGGCCCTCTCTGCATAACATTCATCAGCATTTACTTTCCATTTGGCGGCAGCGGCATGTATAAGCATTTCTTTTGCTGCTGCGCCCATTTTACGCATCAGTGTATAATTGTTTTGGATGCTGCGGCTGCCCACTACCATCTGGTCGCCGTATTTGCTGCGGTTGGCGGGCGACTGTTCAATGCTGATTTTTTCAATATCCGCCTCCAGTTCTTCAGCAAGTATCATCGGGATGGCCTGGAAAGTTCCCTGTCCCATTTCAGGACGGTGATTAAAGATGGTGATCTTACCTGTGGAACTGATGAAAATATAAGGATTGAGTTCAATAACCGGGTCAACCCCATTCATCAGGAGATTGACTATTGCTGATTTTTTTTCAGTTGATGGTATATACCCGAGAGCCAGAATAGCCCCGGAAGCAGCGGCAAGGCCAATGAATTCCCTGCGTGGTATTTTTGATGTTGAAGGCATACAGGGAGAATTTGATTCAAAGCTACAATTCCTGTAATTAAAGAAAATGAAATGCGGTTAAAATTTTAACAGGGGTGTATAACAATTAATGTTATTCGCAACAGCTATAATTGACTTTTTTGTATTTCCGGCGGAAAAGTTTCCCGGGTTTAAAAACGTCAAAACCAGGAAGCGAACAACTATGGTTTATTTTCGTTAAACGGAATAACTATTTAACAGGAACCAGGCTCAGACAATTTTTTTGAGTTGGTTAAAAAATTTGCATGAAATATTTCATCCTGTCATTTTTTGGGTTTTGTATTTCCCCTGTTGCCCTCGTTGCGCAGGAGGAAGAAGGCGGACGACCGCAGCAAAGGATAATATTTGGCAAAGTGGTGGATGAAAAAAATACCAAAGGGATAGAAGCAGCCTCAGTACAGTTATATCTAAAATCAAAAGATAAAGCTGAAACGGCAGCGCAGGAAAAACTGGTTTCTGGTATGCTTACCGCAAAAAATGGCGATTTCCGTTTAGAGAACCTCCCTGTGGCCGATAGTTTCCGTTTGCTGATTACTGCCATTGGTTACAAGTCAGCAGAAACCATAATTGTTTTTACAGCACAACCCGGCAGGAGGGGAGAGCCGGGTGTGGGCGAAAAAGATCTCGGAAATATAAAGCTGCAGATTGATGCTGAAGTGCTGCAATCTGTAGTGGTAACAGCGCAAAGGCCTGCATTGCAAATGGGCATAGACCGGCGGGTTTTTAATGTGGAAAAGAGCCTTGTTGCAACAGGCGGAACTGCCATTGATGTCATGAAGAACATCCCATCTGTAACAGTTGCTGTTGATGGAACGGTTGAACTGCGGGGCAATACACCGCAGGTATTTGTTGACGGCCTCCCAACCATTCTTACGCTTGACCAGATACCTGCTGATAATATTGAAAGGATAGAACTCATTACCAATCCCTCGGCAAAATTTGATGCCTCAAGTGGTGGCGGTATCATTAATGTGGTGCTGAAAAAAAATAAAAGAATGGGTTTAAATGGTATTGCATCAATTGGCGCAGGTGCACCGAAAGTACTTAATGGGAACCTTACAATCAACCTTCGCCAGGGCAGGTTTAATTTTTTTGGAAGCGCCAACTACAACAGGAGTGGAGGCACAGCCAGAACAGAAACTTTCCGCCAGAATAAATCAAACGGGATAACAACAGATTATTTCAGGCAGTACTCGGCTACTGAACGCTTACGCCGGTTTACTTCAGCAAGGTTTGGGATGGATTTTTTCATGGACAACAGGAACACTTTTACACTCTCACAAAATTTTGTAAAGGGCCGTTTCTCATCCATCGAAAACCAGCACCAGTTATACTACGACATAAATGACATACTTACCCGTACAGGAGACAGGCTGGCTGACAGCCGTTCGCAATTTAAACGCAGCAATACGGAATTAACTTACAGGCACCAGTTCCCTTCCCCCGGTGAAGAGTTTACCGCAAGTGCAAGTTATAACAGCGGCGACAGGACAGAGGCCTCAGATATCTTTAATGATTATTTTAAGCCCGATGGCAGCCCCGATGGAAATTCAAATACCGTACGCAATGCCGGTAAAAGCGATAACAGCCAGTTTACCTTACAGGCGGATTACATAAAGCCTTTTAGCCCCAATGGAAAAATAGAAACGGGGATACGCAGTTTCATCAATGATTACCGCAGCATTTTTGACGCCTTTGCTGTGGATGGCAGCGGTGAAACAAAGCTGCCGCTGAGCAACCATTACAAATACAGGGAAAATGTGCATGCCGCTTATTTTACCTACAGCAACCAATGGAAAACTTTCCGTTACCAGGCAGGGCTGCGTGCCGAGTACTCACGGTTTAAAGGCGAACTGGTTGACAGTGCACAAACCTTCGGCTATGAATACCCCACCGGGTTTAAAAACCTTTTCAATGCTTTATTCCCCAGTGTATTTATTACAAAAGAACTCGGCGAAGACGAGGATATACAATTTAATTACTCTCGACGGATACGCAGGCCCAATTTCTGGCAGATGAACCCTTTTATTGACATCAATGATCCCCTTAACATCCGGCAGGGCAACCCGCAACTGAAACCGGAATTTGTAAACTCTTTTGAACTTAACTACAGCACCCGTGTTACCAACGGAAATTTTCTTGCATCGTTGTTCTGGCGCAACAACCCGAAAGATATTACGCAATACAGCGATACCATTACGGCGGAACAATACCAGCAGCTCAACAACGCCGCTATTGACCCCAATGCCATCCTCAATACATTTATAAACGCCAATGTAACCAACCGCTACGGTGCAGAAGTAACGCTTCAGCAAAAGATTGGTAAGCGTTTCGAAATTACGCCCACGGCCAATGCACAATACAGGAAAGTAAAAGCCAGTATTAAAAATGCCAATATCGGTAATGAAGGTTTCAACTGGGAAGGTAAACTGATCCTGAATTACCAGACCGGCGACATACCATCTGCCTTTTTGCGTTTTTTTAATTTCCAGCTGATTGGCGAATACGAATCAAGGGAAGTGATACCGCAGGGACGCACATTGCCTGAATACAGTGTTGACCTGGCCATCCGCAAAGACCTTTGGCCCGATAAAAGGGCTTCACTTACACTTTCTGTGAATGACCTTTTTAATACGCTGCGTTACGGCACCATTTACGATACAGACAATTTTTACCAGGAAGGTTACCGCCGCTGGAATGTTCGTACATTCCGTTTAACTTTCACATACAAATTCGGCAAATCAGATTTTCAGCTTTTTAAACGCAATGATAACCGTGAGAACGGGGATGAAAACAGGATCAGTGCGACGAGGGAATAAGGCGGATGCAATCACACAAAAATAGACGCCTGATCGTTCTTTTGTAGAAATTTTGCCTTATAATTTATATTATGTTAAATAGACATTTGGTTATTTCAATCATTCCCTTCTCACCACCTCCTGGTGCTTCCACAATTCCCTGAACACTTCGCTCCTTTCCAGCAGCTCATACAAACTGCCCTCATCCATAATGGCGCCGTTCTGCAGTACATAGATGTAATCAAAATGTTTCAGCAAATGCAGGCGGTGCAGCGCTGATACAATTACTTTATCGGCAAACTCTGTAAACAGCTGCTCGTATATTTTCAGTTCTGTTTTCGGGTCAACGCTGCTGGTGGGTTCATCTAATAAAATAATATCGCTGTCTTTGGCAGCAAACAAGCCGCGGGCCAGCGCCAGCCTTTGTTTTTGTCCGCCGGAAAGGTTCACCCCTTTTTCAACAATATTGCTCTGCAAACCTTTGGGCAACTGGTTCACCACTTCGCTGAAATGCACAATACGGCAAATGCGGTCAATCTCATCAGCTTCATAAGGGAGGCCGAGAGTAATATTATATTCGATGGTGTTTTCAAATATCTCCGGATCCTGCGGAAACAGCGTTACATGATCTGAGAGTGTATTTATTCCATCTTCCTGCACAAACCCGTCTGTCTTTATAATTGCATTTTGTTCCGGCGGATATAAACCACGCAACACAGAGAGCAATGTACTTTTACCGCTGCCGCTTTCTCCTACCAGTGCAATACGTTTTCCACGTTTTAATTTGATATTAATGTTATCCAGTCCCACTATAGTTTTATTAACCTCTTTGTTTCCGGGAACAAACTCCGGGTGACGGTGATGCGTAAAAGAAAGATTGCTTATTTCTATTTGCTTCCAGTCATCAGGAAGTTTAGATGTGGCTTCGGGCAAATGGTGCTCCCTGTATGCTTCGGGAATAACCAATGCCGTCTTTACATCTGTTGCATATCGCACCACATCAGTATATAAGTAAGCAACGTTATGAAAAACGCTGGTAAATCTTTCCACATAACCAATAACCGTTACCAACCCGCCCAATAAAAAAACCTGTCCCGGTTGCCAGTTCTGCCACACATAACCAACAAGGATGGTTGCGTAAATCAATCCCACCATCATATCGGTAACAAACCATTTCCATTCGTTGATGAGCGTATTTTTCCTGAAAGGCGGAAAAATGTGCATGAACCTTTGCAGCAGGGTATTCTCCATGCGCTTTTGCAGGCGCAATGTGATTACGGTAATGACATTGGATAAACTGTCGAATAAAGTAGATGACACCACATGCTCCCTTTCGTTTACTTCATCAAGGGTTTTTATGTATGGTTTGTCAAAACGCATGATGATCCAAACCACCAATACGCCCATTAATACCGCCACGCCTCCAAATACCGGTGAGAAATAGATCATGGCTGCAAAAGAAAAAAGAAATTTAAAAAGTGTATGCAGGTATTCGAACCCCCTTTCAAAAAAATTCCTTAACGCCTCATGTGCCTTGCGTACCCTGTTAATGGTTGCGCCGGAGTGATGGTCTTGGTGCCATTTAACAGGCAGTTTTAAAGTTTGATGGTAGAGCTCAAGTAAAAAATTCCGGCCAATATCAAAAGCAAGTTTTCTTTCAATAATTCTTGAAGGGCCGTGAAAGCCCCAGTCAATAAGTTTAATACTAATATAAAATAAAGCGTATTTCCAGGCATGGTATAAAACATCTGTACCGTTCTGCTGCACATCGTTAATGAATATGCCCCATATCACGGGCATAAATGCAGTGGCGAGGTTGCTGAGCATGAAAAAAATATAGATCATCACATACTTTCCCCGTTCTGCATAAGCATATTTCCATGCTATTTGCAGGAGAAACAAGTAAGGATTGGATGAATATTTTTTTAGTACAGTCATATTTGCAATTTCAAATTCGTTCATCAATGGCCGGTGATTCGGCCGCTCAATTATAAAAGTGAAAATACAGGCCACAGATTACACAGATTTGCACAGAAGGCAATTTTATCCGTGTTAATCTGTGTAATCTGTCCAAAGGACTCCTTCGGAGCGGCAATATCTTCATCACTTTGCCATTGGCTGATGAACGATAATAAACCCTATCAGTTCATCTAAAGCAATCCCCGCCCTGTTGCAGGCATCATTGATATCTTCACGGGACACATTGGCTGCAAAACTTTTTTCTTTCAATCTTTTCTTTACGCCTTTCAGTTCCATCCCGGCATAACCTTCGGGCCGCATAAGCGAATACGCATGTACCAATCCTGATAATTCATCAAAAGCAAAAAGCATTTTGTCCATCTTTGTTACCGGTTCCACTCCAAAATAACC
>JANRKT010000053.1:0-9961 GCA_033763355.1 Chitinophagaceae bacterium
GCGCCGCATAATGCCAGCACTGAACCTACTGATAAATCAATACCGCCGGTGAGTACGATCAAAGTCATGCCGGTAGCTATGCAGGCATTCACTGCCACCTGTCTCAAAACATTAACACCGTTGGCAGCGGTAAAAAATTTATCGGTAAGAAAACTAAGTACAATGCAAAGCACCAGCAGTGCTATGACGGATTGAAAACGTTTTATATTATTGCTGTATGATATGCTTACTGATGACATTCGTTACTTAATTTTTATGAATAGCATGTTTTAATATTTCTGCTTCGGTGGCCTCTTCAATAGGAATGGATGCCGTGAGTTCGCCTTCACACATTACCAAAACACGGTCGGAAACCGCCAGAACCTCCGGCAATTCGGAGGATACCATGATGATGCCCATACCTTCGTCGGCTAACGACTTCATCAGTTTGTATATTTCCGATTTGGCATTGATATCAATTCCTCTTGTTGGTTCATCTAGTAATAAAATTTTTGGATTAGTAGCTAACCACTTTGCCAAAACAATCTTTTGCTGATTGCCACCACTTAAATTTTTAGCAGCATTATTTGCTGAAGAGGTTTTGATGGAAAGCCGGTTGATATAGTCTTTAGACAGTTCGTTTTCCTTTTTGCGGCTGAGCATTACACCCCATTGCTGAATCTTATCAAGAATAGTGATGCTGATATTTGTTTTGACGGTTTGATTGAGAATAAGACCCTGCAGTTTTCTGTCTTCCGGCACTAATGCAATACCTGCCTTGATAGCATCTGTCGTTGATTTAATCTTAACCGGCTTCCCTTCCACAATAATTTCTCCGGAAGCATTTTTGGGATGAAGGCCGAAAATGGTTTCCATCAGCTCAGATCTTCCTGCACCCATTAATCCATACACACCAATAATTTCACCTTTATGTAACGAGAAAGAAATATTGGAAAGCAGCCTGGTGATACGAAGTATAGGATGCCGAAGTGAAATATTTTTAACAGTCAGCAATTCTGTTGAGCCATTGACTGTTTTGCCGGTTCTATCCAATGTCAGTTTTCTTCCTGTCATTTTCCGGATAAGCTCATCTTGTGTAATTGATTTCATATTCCCTGCATCAATGGTAGCGCCGTCACGCAATACAACATACCTGTCAGCAATGGTAAAGAGTTCTTTCAGTTTATGAGAAATATAGGCGATGGTCTTTCCTTCATTCTTTAGTTGCACAATGATGGAAAAAAGATTGTCCACTTCTTTATCGCTGATTGCGGATGTGGGTTCATCCATAATGATGACAGATGAATCAGAGTACAATGCCTTTGCAATCTCCACCAACTGCTGCTGGCCAACTTTTAGTTCGGCAATTTTTGTATCGGGGCTGACTGCAAGATTCACTCTTGAAAGAAGTAGCCTGGTTTTTTCATTCATCTTCTTTTTATCAAGCATACCAAAGGCATTAGTTATTTCCCTGCCCAGGAAAATATTTTCAGCGACTGTCAGGTACGGAACAAGGTTCAATTCCTGGTGAATAATAGCGATGCCTGCATCTTCTGCTTCTTTGGTGTTGGAAAACTTAACTGCTATGTTGTTGAATATTATTTCACCTTCATACTCCGTATGCACACCGGAGAAAATCTTCATGAGGGTGGATTTGCCTGCGCCATTCTCTCCAATGATTGCATTTACTTTACCTGCCTGCAGTTCAAGATTAATATCAGACAAGGCCGTGACACCGGAAAATTTCTTTGATATGTTTCTTGCGATCAGCATTACTGTATTATTTGCAGGCGGAGAGGGATAAGCTCAATACCGTTCCATTTAATATGTTCTTTATTTATTTCAATGGCGGCAATGATATTCAGTTTATCAGCTTTTTTTACTGTTGATTTAAAAGAAGGCAGTACTGATGTACGGATGATTTTATTCAGTTCTTCTGAAATACTGTTAAGTTCTGTGGTATTGGGAAAATCTTTCACATCCACCAGCGCTGAAGCATCACGGATTGCATTGCCATAAATGTATTCCGTAGCAAGCACTGCATTGATGACTGAATCGTTCAAAGGAATCTGAATCAAAACTTCATCTTCGTTAACAGCAGTAACATTGGCCTGTGCTTTTACCAGGGCATAACGATAGTTGCCGATGGCGAGTGCATTGGAATGTTTCAGAAGACCTGAATCCTTATCTGCCATCACTTCCTGTATCAGTAGTGATAAATCAATGGCACTGTCCATTCGGGCGGGCATTTTTTCATCCAAAAGCTTTTTTGAAAATGCTGCAGCATCAAATTTAACAGCGGTATTATTTTTTACTTCACTCAGCTTTTTGAAGTAAACAGATTTATAACCCAGCAGGCCAATCACGGCAACGAGTATAATATATTTAACCGGCTTGTTCATTGCAGCATTTATTTTTTACCATAAGCGATATAATCACTGATGTTCCTGAAAGTAACCAGTTCAACAGCCACAGGAATTTTTTTAGGAAAATCCCTTCTGCCTTTGATATACTCAGCAGCAAACTGTGCTGCCGTTTCCGCCATTACCTTTGGGAACTGCATACCGGTTGCTGCAACTTTGTTTTCGCTAATAGATATAATAACATCTTCGGCTCCATCAAAGCCAAACACTTTCACTTTATCTGCTTTGCCGGATGAAACCAATGCCTGGTAAGCACCCATCGCCATTGCGTCATTGCCACAGAACACTCCATCAATATCCGGATGCGCCTGCAAAATCGATTCCATCACTTCCATCGCTTTGTTGCGGTCAAAGTCGGCGTTTTGTTGAGCTACCATTTTAAAATTTTTGTAATTATCCACCACACTATGAAAACCTTTTGAACGGGCCCAGGTATTATTATCGCCAACCAATCCCAACAACTCAACATAGTTTCCTTTTTTATTTAGTTGCCGGGTAAAATATTTTCCGATGGCGACTGCGCCTGAATAACTGTCAGATAATATTTGTGAAGTGGGGGCGTCTATTGAATTTACTTCCCTGTCCATACAAAATACAGGTACACCTGCAGCTTTTGCTTTCAAAATATTTGCAATGGAACCATTGGCATCGGTGGAATTAAAAAGAATGGCATCAAAACCTGATACAATAATATTTTCGAAATGGTCGCTTTCTAAAGCAGTGTTATTTTGAGAATCAAAAATTTTTGCATCATATCCCAATTCCTTCAGTTTGGCGGCTGCTGTTTCTGCTAAAAAAACAAACCAGGGATTGTTGAGGGTGGAAACAACAACGGCGATCCTTCCGGTCTTTTCCCCTCTTCCATTTATGTTTTTACAATTTGAAAACAGGAACAGGCCAATCAGTAATACGGATGCAGAAAAATATGGCAAGCTTTTTTTCATCAATAAAATATTATCGGAAAAACGGAAAAGATGTAGTTTCAAAGGAAGGATTATCAGGCAAATAAATTCTTTGCTAAATGTCAACCTAAGCTTTATTACAAATGCACCAGTGTTTTTTCCAGCAACCTCATTGCTTGTTCTGCAATACCATTTTCACTGATGCCGTAATGGTTAAAAATATCCTGTTGAGAACCGGTAACAGTATATTCATCCGGTATGCCAATAATTTTAAATGGCTTTCTGAAATTGTGTTGTAATAACCAGGATGCACAAGCTTCACCCAGGCCGCCATAAATACTGTGTTCTTCCACAGTAATAATGGCTCCGCATTTCTCTGAAAGAGTTTCCAACAGTTTCGTATCGAGCGGCTTTATAGTATGCATGCTAATGACTGAAGCGTAGATATTTTCCTTCTCCAGTTTTTTAGCTGCCTGCAATGCAGGATAAACTGTTTCGCCTGTAGCAATAATAGCAATATCATTTCCCTCATTAATTATACGGCCTTTTCCGAAAGCAAATACATCTTCATTTTTTTCCTTTAATGGTGGCATTGGTTTTTTCCCAAACCTTAAGTAAACCGGATGATTTGTTTCAGCAGCCAGTTCAATTGCTTTTTCAGTCTCAAAATTATCAGCCGGTGCTACAACTATAATATTGTTGATTGTTCTCAGCACAGCATAATCATGTAAGCTGTGATGGGTGCTGCCCAATGCGCCATAACTTACCCCGGCACTGATTCCGATTACATTTACGGGATTATCAGAATAAGCCACATCATTTTTTATTTGTTCCAAAGCTCTTGCAGTCAGAAAGCAGGCGGGAGAAACAGCGAAGACTTTTTTCCCGCAAGATGCAAGTCCTGCTGCTACTCCAACAAGATTTTGTTCGGCAATACCAACTTCAACAATTTGTTTAGGAAACTTTTTTCCGAATGGAACAAGTTTGCCTGAACCACGGCTGTCGCTTGTAACCGCAAGTATATCCCTGTCTGTTTGTGCCAATCGCTGCAATGTTTCTGAAAACACTTCCAGGTTGGCTTTATAAGAATGTGTATTGATTTGCTCTGCCATTTTATAAAATACTTAAAGCTTTATCCAATTCTGCCTGTGCAGTTTCGTATTGCTCCTTATTGGGTACTCCGTGATGCCATTTCAATTCGTTTTCCATAAAACTTATTCCTCTGCCTTTGACAGTGTTTGCAATGATCGCTGATGGTTTTCCTTTTTCAAAAGGCAAACTATTAAATGCACTAATGAGTTCATCAATATCGTTTCCGTTCACTGTTTTTACAGCCCAACCAAAACTTCTGAATTTTTCATCAACTGGATCAGTGTTCATCACATCTGTTGTTGGCGCCGTGATCTGTAAATTGTTTTTATCAATGACAGCACAAAGATTATCGATCTTATAATGTGCTGCGCTGAGCATCGCTTCCCAGTTGGAACCCTCCGGCAATTCACCATCACCTAATAAAGTGAATACCCTGTAATTTTTTTCATCCAGCTTTGCCGCCAATGCAGTTCCCACCGATAAAGACAAACCGTGTCCCAACGCACCGGTATTTTGTTCAATACCATTTACTTTTTTGGTGGGGTGGCCTATATAATGTGATTTATACTGACACAAAGTGTTCAGGTCATCTTCGTCATAAAATCCTTTATCAGCCAGCACAACATACAATGATTCCACACTATGTCCTTTACTTTGAATATACCTATCCCGGTCGGGTGATGAAAAATTTGACGGTGATACATTCATTACTTTATTATAAAGCACATTTAATATATCTAAACAAGACAAGCTTCCTCCGGTATGTCCTGCCTTTGCTTTGGTGATATACTGTAAAGTTTTTTTACGGTATATAATTGATTTTCGTTTCAGTTCAGTAATTGTCATACTCGTTTACTTCTTCTTTTTATAAAATCATTCTTCACAAACTCATTTTATTGATGCTGGTATGTTTCCCATCCGAGGTAATTTTCAAATGCTTCTTTCAAAATACCGGCTGTTTTGCTTGCATTCATTACAACATGATGCTCAAAACCATTTCTGCATACATATTGCATCAGTCCCTGCAGATTATTTATTTGTGCCACGGCACGGTTGCCAAAAGTATTCAGTGCATCATTGGTCAGGTCGCCTTCACCAATGTAAGCCTTGATAATGCCTTTGCAATCATCAGTACTAATGCGTCCGAATGTTAAGGGCATAGCCGGCGTTCTTCCATCCAATGCCCCATAAGTATTCTCTGTTCCTACCGATGTGCCGAGTATCGGTGCATTGCTGATAGTGATATCAGGCAAAAATGATTTGGCCCAATTGCCGCAGTGAAAGAGTACACATTTTGTATCATCATCAGCATAGTTATTGTTCCAGTCAACCAATGCTGATGGAGAGCCACTTGCCAGTTGCATGGCATACATACTTAGTGTGCCGGTTACATCCACTTCGCAGGCGGAAGGAAGCATGTTTTCACTCATCATACTCATGCTGGTACATACATTACAGCCATAGTTTTTTTGCAGTGAAGTCCAGCATTGAATGGCTGTGGCATCAATGGCGTTTTGTTCCATAAACTGATGCAATACCACATCGAGTTTTGCAATCTGTACCAGTTTATCATCCGGTGTTTTGCCCTTATTGGCATAAGAAAGAATTCTATCCAGTCTTTCCTTTACCACTGCATCATTGACAGTAAGTTTATTAGCATTGCCGAGTATTTCAGATAAATCAACAGTTGTAACAGAAATACCATTCCGTTGCAATATCTTTTCGCTGTAGCGAACCGTATTGAAGGCGGTGGGCCTTGCCCCGACAGCACCAATTCTCACATTGCGCAATCCTTTAACTACCCTGCATACAGCAGTAAAATTTTTCAGGTCACTGATAAATGATTCATCAGAGGGGCTTATCACATGTTTTGTCGTCAACGAATATTTAATTCCGTATTGATAAAGATTATTACAAACAGAAATTTTTCCGCACCAGGCATCCCTTCTGTTCACCACATCCATTTTATTCAAATCATCGGGATAGCCCTGTACTAAAACAGGCACGTTTAATCCTGATAGTTTGATTGTATCTGCCACGCCTTTTTCATCACCGAAATTGGGAAGCACAACAAGAATACCATCAATTTCATCCGAATGCTTTTTAAAAAGTGCAGCACATTTTTGCGCTTCGGCATAAGTTTCCACGCCTCCCAGCTTTGAATCCGAATCGCCGAGTAATATGGGAGAGATATTAAGCTTTTTGAAAAGAGTCAGAATTTCTGACCGGGCTTCTGCAACGAGTTTGTCAGGAAAGAAATCCCGGTTGCCGATGATGACTCCAAGTGAAGGAGTTTTTTTTGTTTCAAAGTTCATTAGCTTGCGATGATTAGTTCAATTTCGTTATCCTTAAAAAGTTGTTTGTGTTTTTCCTCAATGCCAGAATCGGTAATGATATAATTTATCAATGATAGCGCACCGAGACTTGCAAAAGCTGATTTACCAATTTTTGTAGAATCGGCGACCAGGTAAGTGGTTTCAGCAGCATCTATCATTGCTTTTTTTACCACGAGGTCACTTATACTCGGATAGGTTAAACCAGCTTTCAGAGAAATTCCTGCAGTTGCCAGAAACAATTTTTGAACATGAAGACCCTTAAAAAAATCTGCAGCTTTCTGCCCGGTGAGAGATAGAGTAGGTGGCTTGAATTCACCACCTGTAACTACAACTTCAATGCCTGGTTGAGCACCAATTATAAGTGCGACATTCAAGGCGTTAGTAATCACTGTCAGATTTTTAAAACCCTTTAATTTTTTTGCAATTTCTGTGGTGGTAGATCCGGAATCCAGGATGATTGTATCACCATTTTGAATAAATTCAATACTCTTTTGTGCAATTAATTCCTTTTGATCCATGTTTTCCTGGTGAGCCAAAGAAACAGTGCGGACCTGGGTTTCAACATTCTTTATGTAAGCTCCCCCATGTTCCCTTACAATTACACCCTCTTTTTCCAGTTTTTCCAAATCTTGCCTTATTGTTACTTCCGTTACCTTAAATATTCGGGCAAGGTCAACTACCTTGGCAGCCCCATCCTCTTTGATTAATTCTAATATTTTTTCTTTTCGTTGATTGGGAATCATGTAATTAGATTTTAAAAAAAGTTATGTTATGGTAATCAGGCTTAGTTCAAATACTTTCGATTATAAACTAAAATCAAAAATAATAAAAAAATATCGAAATAAAAGAAAAGTGATAAAAAATTCTCCGTTGAAATTCAAATGCTTCTTCCTTTTTACAGGATCGCCACTTAATGTAGTTAGATACAGCAATTAACCAAACTCAGTAGTAAGGAAAATACTGCTGAACTGAATTTTTTTTGGCTTACCAGGTTATTGTGCTAATAACATTGTTAAATGAATAATACCATTTAGACATTAAACTGTAGCTGCCATGAAGTCATGACGACGGAGGCACCGGCTCACCTCATTACCATAATTCCGGTCCGCTCCCTTATTATAGCCAGAACTTCAATAAAATCGTGATCTGCTCCCGCTGTATTTTTTTTAAAAAGCTTTCACTATAATCAACACAATCCATAAGCTTTTTAAAAAAGCTACCATAACGGGAAATTAAATTTTAGCTATCGCTTATAGCCACGGCGATTAACTTAAGAAAATCAGGATGAAATCGAATGATTTTTTAGGGTTCTCACTTAAAAAAAAGTTTCACAATTAAATATAGCACAGAAGGGCAAAGCAAACATCCCAACCCGGTATAAAAAGTTGCCGTGATAGCACCGTAAGGAACAAGCTTAGGATCAGTAGCAGCAAGTCCGGCCGCTACACCACTGGTGGTACCCATCATACCACCATATACCATGGCAGTTTGCGGATTGTTCAGTCCGATCATTTTTGCAATGAATGGCGTTCCTATTGTTACAAGTATAGATTTAATTACTCCGGTTGCAATGCTGATGGTGATCACTTCGGAGCTGGCCCCGATAGCTCCGCCGGTAATGGGGCCGACGATAAATGTACAGGCGCCTGCGCCGATGGTAGTTATACTTCTTGCATCCGCATAACCCATCGCAAGGGCGATAACAGCCCCGGCTGCAAAGGAAACAACAATGCCAAGCAGCAACGATATAATACCGGCAACCCCGGCTTTTTTTATCTCATGAAAATTGGCGCCAAAAGCAGTAGATACAATAGCAAAATCCCGAAACATAGAGCCGCCAAGAATGAAAAATCCTGATAAGACATTGATATCGGCAATTCCATTTTTACCGCCGGTTGCACTGCCGCCGATATAGGCTAATACCAAACCTGCAAAAATCGCAATAGCGGAACCGGGAATTTTTTTGTTCGTCAGTTTATCGGATAACCAATAAGAAATATACATCAGTACACCTGTAGCAAGCAAGGCTACTACAAAACCGTTTTTTATGAAAAGATCGCTGATGTAATGCATGAGTGTTTATTTCTTGGTTGATGCTATGAATATTTTACAGGTGAAAGACGCCCTTTCCTTTAAGTAACCTAAACGACTATCGGATCGGTACAAACGCTGAATAGCGAACAGAACGATAAACGGAGCGTCGCAAGGAACGATGCCATGAAATACTGCAGCCCGTATCATAAAAAATTATTCATTAACTGATTTTGGAATCACATCATTGTGTTTACTCATTCTGGCAATCACAGGGATCAGCATAAAACAAATTACTGCCGGAATAATACCTGCAAGTATCGCTATCATGCCGCTGGATACAGCAGCTTTTACATTTTGTATCGCCGACATCGCTACTATTACCGGTATATACATATTGCTCCAGAACAGTACACCCTTATCCATATCAGCGGTAAATAATTTTCGTTTATGCATCCATTGATTAACGAGTATCAGCAGCAGCATGGCAAAGCCTACACCACCAACATTGGCATCAATATGCAAAAGGCGACCTAACACTTCGCCAATCATTTGCCCTGCAATAAAACAACCGGCCAATACAGCCACTCCATATACAAGCATATCAGAAAAGTTTTTTTACATCGTTCTTGGTTACTTTGCCCATCGCATTCCGCGGCAGTTCTTTTACTTCAATATATTTTCGGGGTACACGGTATGCAGGCATCCGTTCTCTTATCCACATATTCAATGCAGTTGTATCAATCTTTTCATTTTCCGCAGCTACTAATGCTGCCGCCACCAGTTCGCCCCACTCTTCATTTTCCAAACCCACCACGGCGCAATCTTTAACGGAAGGATGTGTCCGCAATACTTCCTCAATCTCCAATGCAGAAATTTTATAGCCGCCTGATTTAATAATATCAACAGAACTTCTTCCCATAATACGATAGTAACCTTCTTCCATGACAGCGACATCCCCGGTTTTAAACCAACCGTCAGCAGTGAATTCCTTTTTAGTGGCTTCTGGTTTATTCCAGTATTCATGAAAAACGTTTTCACCTTTCACCTGTATTTCGCCGGGCTCATCTTTAATAATCTCATTATTGTTTTCATCAGCTAAGCGTATCTGCACACCCGGCAGCGGCAATCCTACATAACCTGCTTTTCTCTCTCCATCATAAGGATTGCTGATAGCCATTCCGATTTCCGTCATGCC
>JANRKT010000054.1:0-4529 GCA_033763355.1 Chitinophagaceae bacterium
CCTGTTTTTTTAGCAAACCTCATCCAGAACAAACCGGTGGTGATGTTGCCCAGAAATGCAACAACAGCGAGAATGTGAACAGATTTAAACAACAGGTAATAGTTCATGTAATGGTTTTATAAATTGTTATTTATTGCATCCTCTGTTCTGTCAATACCAAAACTTATAAATGCCCCAACAAATACAAAAGTTTTGGACGGCGGCACAATCGCTTCTTTGCGAAAGCCATTATAAGAATACTGGTAACCATAAACCTGGTTCAACCCCAAAACATTGCTTACTGAAACTACAATTACGGTAAACTGTCTGGCCCCCTGTTTTCCCAGGCTGGGCAGGTAGTTCAAACTAAAGCTCACATTGTGGTAATCCGGCGTTTCGCCCCGGTCGTAAAATTTGGTATTGCCGCTTCCATCGGGGCCAATGAAATAATAGGGCCTGCCGCTGTTGTAATTATAGGCCATGTTAAAGCCTGTTTTCCATTTGGTAACAAACTTCTTCATAACAACAGAAGCCGTATGCTTTGCAGCAAAATTGGGCTGTATAGCAGCGGGAAAATTCAGGAAATCCCTTTTGGTATCTAAATAAGAATAAGAAATCCAGTAGTCGAGGTTCTTAAAAGTTTTTTTGTCCCTCCAGAAAAATTCTATGCCCTTTGCATCCCCGTAACCATTGTTGCTTGTAGCCTGTTCCTGACCGTTAGCAGACGTTGTTTTAATGAGGTCTTCATATTTCTTATAAAATACTTCTGCCCTGAAGGTGATAAGGTTTGATACTTTCTGGTACTGCGCTATATAATGTGTGGCTTTTGAAAAAGTGAGCGATGATGAGGAAGGGAGGTAACGCCTTTCGGGGTTCTGGTAAAAAATGCCATACGCTACCGAGGCCTGGCTTTGCTTACCGGTTTTATAGGCAAGTGAAACACGTGGCGCAAAGTTAGACTGATTAAAAAGCGATGAATGTTCATACCGTGTCCCTAATTTGGCGGCAAGGTCATTGGTAACATAAATATCCGTTTCTGCAAATAAAGACTTGATGTGTTCCTTTACTTTATTGGGGTATTGCTGGTTGTTGTAAGTTGTATAAACAGCCTTGTCACCGGTAAAGTTATATTCCCCTCCAAAACGTATCATGCTGAGGCCCCTCAGCCTTCTTTCCAGTACCACTTTGGCATTAAAGTAATTGCCCTTTGAATCAAGTTTAAAATCTTTAAACTCAAGCCCGGTAACCAATACCTCCTGTTTTGAATCATCATATAAGCTGCTCCTTATATCATCGTGGTTGTTGGTGTATGAAACACCTGCATTGAGTTTTAATTTCCTGCCTACATTTTCACGGTAAGTAAGGTTGTGGTAAATGTTGAAGTTTTTAATTCCGAAGCCGTCTTTATAACCAATGGTATCTATGCTTGGGGTAAAAAAACTGAGCCTGTTGCTGCTGAAATAGCCATAGTATTTTATAATGCCCGTTTTGGATGTTTTAATACGGAAATTGGCATCACCCGCATGGTACTCCGGCACCTGCTGATATTGCTGCCTTTGTTTAATGAGCTTAAATGCAAGCCACAGGTTGGTGTATCCGTAATTCATCCCCCATGACGACTTTTTGTTTTTTGCAAGATGCTGGTAGCCTCCGCTGGCACCGATTACAGAAATACCAAGGTTAGCAGAACTCTGTTCCGGAAGGTCTATTGATTCAAGAATTAAAGCAGAAGAAAGCGCCTGGCCATATAAAGCCGAATAGCCACCAGTACTGAACACAGTTCCTTTGAATATAAACGGCGAGAAACGGCCCCTTTGCGCAATATTGGGCACACTGCTGTAAAAGAAATTGTTTACAAGGGTGCCATCAATAAAAGTTTTTGTTTCTGCGGCAGTGCCGCCCCTTACAAACAGGCCTTCGCTTTCACCAACCTGCTGTGCGCCGGGCAGGGTTTTCAATGCCCCGGTAACATCTCCGTTACCGCTGGCTGTTGTAACAATATCTATGGGATTAAGAACAGTGGTTTTTTTGCGGTCGCTGGCTTCAAAAGTACCGGCTGTAATAACCACAGCGTTCATCTCATTCACTTCTTCTTTTAAAGCTATTTCCAGCACAATTGGGCTGCTTTCTATTTTAATGGTTTGTTCGTATGGCCTGTATCCAATAGAAGAGAATTGCAGGAGCCTTTCGCCTTTTTCCGTTGTTGAAAACCTGAATTTTCCTGTCGAATCTGTCGTAGCCCCGTCGTAACTGTCTTTAATGCTGATGCTGACCCCTGCAACCGGCTGCTTCTTATTGTCAACTACCCTGCCTGAAATAACAACCTGTGCTGAAAGTTTCAAACTGCCAATCAATATTATTGCCATTAATACCAGGCTTCTCATCTTTATAAATTTATCTCAAAAATAAATTAGTTTATAATATAAACCAAATATTTTAAAAAAATCCCGGGAAAAATTTCCCGGGACTATAAACCACGTGCTATAAAAACTTCTTATTGCTTTACAATTCTTTGAAGGGCAGACTCTGAACCGGAAGCTGCTTTAACCGTATAAATGCCCCTTTGCAGTTGTGCCAGGGAAATCACTTCGGTCTGGCTGCTGTATGAAGACCGCTTTTGCTGAACAAGTACCCCGTTGTTATTATAAACATCAATCACCACTTGTTTGCCCTGCCATGCAGAAGGGAGGGTAACCTTTACATCGTTAACAGCAGGATTGGGATAAGTAATGATAGAAATGCTTTCTGAAACTTTACCTGTCCTGATAACCCTGCTGGCAGAAAGGGAGTATTTGCCATCTATATCTACAGAACGCAGGCGGTAATAAATTACTGCATTGTTTGAAGTGCCGATGTTATCCTTAAAGAAATAATCTGAAGGTATGTAAGTAAGGCCGTTTGCAAAAACCATACCTGCGTCCGCAAAGTTTTTCCCGTCGC
Source organism: Chitinophagaceae bacterium (assembly GCA_033763355.1). GTDB lineage: Bacteria > Bacteroidota > Bacteroidia > Chitinophagales > Chitinophagaceae > JANRKT01. Next base: position 2,920 of record JANRKT010000054.1, read on the forward strand.
TGCTTTTTTCAATTACAAAATGGCTTACGTTCCTTTCATTTAAAGTTGTCCATTTTAATTCAACACCTGATTTATTGAGATTAGCGGTAAAACTAATGAGATCCAAAGGCAGGTTGCCCAGTGCAGGTGCATTATAAGTAAACGATCTGAACCAGAAAGAATACATCCTGTCAGTAGCGCTGGTTGAACCGCTTGCAGTTGCTCCAGTACGTATTTTAAAAGTGTTTACATTTTCAAATTTGCTGGTCGTCATTACATCTGTTGCATTGGTATCAATATCATTGTAAGTAGTGACAGGCCCGGTAAATTTGGTTCCTGCTGATTTAACAACGCCCAGTACATTCTCCACAATATTTGATATTGAAAGCTTAGAGCTGCTTTCCAGTACATAAGATTTAAGCCCGTAAACAGATACCCATTCATTTAACCTGCTTCCGTTGCCATCAATATCCAGTGAAGAAAGGTCAAAGGCATTAACACTTGCAGAAGTAGTTTTACCGGCATTCACAAAAGAAATTTCAAATTCCATCCACCAGTCTGCAGCGCCGTTGACACTGTTGTTGGTACCATAGCCAACCTGGGGTTGAAATGCTTTGTTGTGTCCCATGCCGTTTTTGTCAATATCAACCAGCTTTACCTGTGAAGATGAACGTCCGTTGATTTTTACAAGCGCATCTATATTTGAACCATTACTTGTTTTAACATTAGGGAAGCGATAAACAGCCCCGTCGGCTCCGGCACTACCTGATTCCAGTGAAGGATTTTTAAATTCGAGCTCCTGTGAAAAAGAAGTTGATAAAGCGAACACCGCTACAGCGCTCAGCAGGGCTTTTTTCAGGGTTCCGGGGTTCAGGATAAGCGTTTTCATTTTTCTGTTTTAAAAAGGTTCGGACTATTTCGTTTTCTAAGGACAGGGTTTCTACTGTGTCAATTACGATGTAAAGATAAAACCACCTCTTTGTGTATGCAACTCCTTCGTCGAAGTTTTACGCCCGTTCATCGTATTTTTTCACGTAGAAAATTACAGGCACTGATAATCAATATAAACCCTGTGGGTTTTTTGCAAAGAAGTACACCTTATATTACGAAGAGAAATTAGCTGACAGCAGGATAAAATTTATATTTCAGGTGCAAAAAATTGAAAATCAGGTGAAGCTATTATGGCCATAAAAAAAATCCCCCGGATAAATACCCGGGGGATTTTACTATGATAATGTGTTTATTTAATTCTTTACCATTTTCTCTCTTATCACTTCATCATCTACAGCTACTTCAAGAATAAAGATCCCTGGTCTCAGATGGGTCATTCCGGTTACATTCAGTTTGTTTTCGCCCCTGTGCCCTGTATATCGCTGATAAAACACCATCCTGCCGCTTTCATCCCTCATACGAAGGGTTATAACATTATCAGCTTTAAGCTGCACATTAAGGTCGAGAGATGAGATAAAGGGATTGGGCCTTGGCCTGCTCACCAGGTTAATCTTGTTATTGAAACTGATTTTTAAAACATTGCTGTAAACGCCCATGCCGGTATTCATTACCTGCCGTATGCGGTATAATTTGTTTTTACCAAAGCCGTCCTGCGGGTCATTATAAATATAGTTTTGCGA
>JANRKT010000055.1:0-14743 GCA_033763355.1 Chitinophagaceae bacterium
TTATTGTTGGAAGATATACAGGGTTCCTGCAAAAAAATTCTTTCCTATACTGCCGGGATGAGTTTTGCTGATTTCATCAGCGATGATAAAACAATTGATGCGGTTGTCAGAAATTTTGAAATCATAGGAGAAGCCGCCAACAGCTTTCAATAATTCTTTTGCTTCATTTGCTTTTTTATAAAAAAAGGATGCTTTTCATAATTGCCCGCTTGGGGGTCAATTACAGCATGAGTTTTTTGCTGCGGGCATAGTTTTATAGTCTCCTTTTTTGTATCAATAAGAATTGATCAGCGATTCGGCGGGTATTTTCAGTTTCTTGTGCAGGGTACGTATCATATTCAGCGTTAATTTTCTTTTACCGCTCAGGATTTCCGATTTGCGGTTGCGTCCGCCGAGTAACCTGGTCAGCTCTTTGTCATTGATCATTCCCTGCTCTACCCTGAATTTTATCGCTTTAATAGGATGCGGGGGCGGAATAGGGTAATGTTTATCTTCATACGCTTCAACAAGAGTGAATAGTATTTCAAATTCATCTCCTGCCGGCGTATTTTCCTTAGCCCCCCATAGTTCTTCAATCCGCTTCAGCGCTTTTTCGTAATCTTTTTTTGTTTTTATGGGTTTAATGTTCATATTCAGATATTTTTTGCATCAATTTTATCATACTCCTTATGTGTTCCTGCAAACCGGATAAACGCCTTGCCTCTCCGGAATAAAACCAAAACCACCAGCCTGTAATCATTACCCTTAATGTTAAAAACAACCCGGTCATTGCCTACAATACTGGCTGACCCGAATTGTTTTTTAATATCCTGAAAGCTGTTCCAATTCGCCTTCTTTGCTTCATCATACCATACTAAAAGCGGCAATTTTGCATCCCTGTGTTTTTCCCAAAAATTGCGCAGTGTACTTTTTGCAATTATTCTCATTAATCCCAAATATACAAAAATGCTCCCAAATTGGGAGCACCTTCTTTAAAGTTCTTTTATAAGCGGTTCCTGTCAAAATAAAAAAGCAAGCCTTCTCACCTCACTCCCCCAATCCCAAACTGGTCACCCGCCTTAACGGCTTTACTACCGTTAAAATGTATCTCTGCCATTTTCTCACTCGCCACATTGTTGTAATGCTCGTCCTGCAGGGTGGTCAGTATCTTTCTTGTATTTGTTTCAATTACTTCGCCACTCGAGGGATATACGTATTTGCCATCCAAACTGAGGCTGATCCAGCCGGGCATATCCTGCACGGGTATGGTGGTGAGCTGCTGGTAAGGCGGCGCTGCACTGAAAACATGCACCCTCATATTATGCCCGTCGGCGAGCCAGATCTCTTTTTCTTCCGGAGTGAGTGCAATGCCATGACTGGGATTGCCATGCCGCCGCACCGGGCCGCGGTTCCATCCTTTCACTTCTATATGCGCCAGTTTTTTGCCCGTGGTAAGATCACCAACTTCAAATCCCAGTAAACTATCAACGGTAACATAAGCCAGTGTTTCTTTACCATTGATGGTAAAGGGGCGAACGAAGTTGGCGAAAGGGCCGGCTTTATTCGCCAACTCATGTTTCCCCGCATCGGCGATATACAACCAGGGCGAAGCAATATCATCGAGATAAACTTTTTTACCGGAAGGTCCATAAATGGTGTTGTGTGCTCTCTTGTTTACCTCAATCTTTTTAATGATGTCGCCGGTGGTGCAATCCACCACATTCCAAAAACTTTTTTCAAATGATGGCAGGTACATCGTTTTGCCATCAGGAGAAATGGCCATTCGGTCGCAGCCCCCTTCAAATTGTTTTTCCCAAACCAGTTTATCGGTTGCAAGGTCTATACGCTGCAGCGATTCAATGGTGCTGATAAAAATACTGTTGAGCGCCACACTTACGGCAATACCTTTTACATTGGAGGGGCTGCCATCGGGATGAAAGCCTTTGGTTGCAATGCGTTTTACGAAACGGTGATTATTGTCTATATCAAAAACAAGTATGCCATGCCCGCCGTAACCGAGGTAATCACGGATGCCGGGCACAGCTACATACAGATATCTTTTTATGGCAGCGGGTGAAGCTGCATGGCCTGCGGGTTTGTGCATGGCGGATATGAAAATGAACAGGGCGCTGACAAGCAGTAACGGGGCTAATATAAACTTCGCCTTCATACATGAATAATTATCTTTTAAAGGTAGGATAAGATAAAAGCTGGTAAAATATTTTCAGCGGCTGCCCGGGTTTTGTATTACCACTGTTTAACCGGCGCCAGCAACAGGGCTGTTACTGCAACGAATAAAACCACTATAATTATGATCAGCGCTGTTAGCACGGGGGCAAGGTTGCACAAGCCTTTAAATCAAAATGATGATGTCCCTCAGGGGGAACCATGATTTTGCATTGCGGAAATAAGCGGGGCATTATGCAGAAGCGGATGCACTTATCTGTGCCGTCTGCTAATAAGGCGGTAAAAAGAAAGTGATTTGGAGGTGAAGAAGGTAAAAGAAGCTTCGCAGGATAGAAAATAAAATCCTGTAATTCATTTTACATCATCACAAACCTGTCCCCGTCTTTTAAAAATGGAAATTTACTGCGGGCTTCATTCAGCTTTTCTTTTTGCAGTGCATAAGTAAATACATCTTCTTCATGCGCTTTGTGGTACAGTACTTCGCCCCATGGGTCAGCAATCATAGAGTCGCCGCTGTGGTAAATGTTGTTGCCGTCATTGCCCGTACGGTTCACTCCGATAACATAACACTGGTTTTCTATGGCCCTTGCCTGCAACAATGTTTTCCAGGCATGGCTGCGGCGCTCGGGCCAGTTGGCAACATAAATCAATACATCATATTCCGCCTCATCTCCCGGCCCCCTCCCGGCCTCCCCCGGCGGGGGAGGTGACTGCCTCGCCCAGACCGGGAACCGCAGATCATAGCAAACCTGCAGGTTGATCTTCCATCCGCTTACAGATGCAATCAGTCTTTTGTTGCCCGCTGTATAATGTTCATCTTCTCCTGCAAAAGCAAACAAATGGCGTTTGTCGTAACAGCCATACTGGCCATTGGGCAACATCCAGATCAAACGGTTGTAATACCTGGTCTGACCCCCTCTCTGACCATCCTCTTCTTCTTTAATAATTAGACTTCCCGTTACAATTATTTTTTTGGATGCTGCAATTTTCTTCATCCACATTAAAGTATCCCCGTCCATTGTTTCGGCAAGCATTTCGGGTTTCATGCTAAAGCCCGTGCTGAACATTTCAGGGAGGATAACGATTTCGGTTTTTGAAGCAATGGCATTTATCTTTTCTTCAAAAGCCTTAAGATTGGCTTCTTTGTTTTCCCAATAAAGGTTTTGCTGAATGAGTGTTACCGTTAAAGATGACATGAAAGCAAGTTACTAAAACCGCAAAGAAAGCCCCGCCGATGCATAGTTCTCATTGTTCACCATGGTCCGGGCTTCACGGCTGCGGCGTATTACAGCAATGGAAAGGGAGAAGTTTTCTTTGGCATAGGCCAGCCCCCAGCGGTGCTGGTAAACCCAGGGCATGGGTGATGCGGTATGTTCACCTTTATCTTTCCTGAATAAACCTCCCTGCAGGGTGGCATTGTAAATATGATAGCCGAGCTCTGGCTGAAAGAAGAAGAAAAATTCTGCGGTGCGGTAATAAGCAGGTTGCCTGCGGTGCAGCCTTGCATGGTATAAAACTGATTGATGGTTTTGTTCAGTTAACCCGAAGCGGAGCGAAAGCCCGGCCGAAACATTTGTAAACACCGTGCCTGCATTTAATTTTCCCGTTGCATCAAGTGCAAATATATTTTTTCGTGTCAGCGGTTGCAGCAGGGGTTTAATGTATTGCAGGTGCAGGTTGATATTGGCTTCATCTTTCAGTTGCGTTTCCCATCCTTCAATGGGATAAAGATGAAAGAAACGGTGATATCCTTTTTGTATGCGCTCTGCAAGCGATGATTTGCCGATGGTGCCGGCAGAAATGGCAAGCGCTGCAATGGTTCCGTTTTTATAAAACCGGTCCTGCTGAAATTTACCGTAGAGGTAACCGGCAAAGGGCCGGTCAATCAGGCCGTTGGTCTCCTTTAGATATCCTACGGGATTATAAATAGATTGTCCCGCTTCAAAACGGTTGATGATTTTAAGAAGCGTTTCGTTACGGGGCCGCCCTGTCTTTTCTTTATCATAACGAAGGGCGCTGAAGGTAAACCGGATGCCGTTGGTATAATACCCGTCTTTAAGCTGAAAAAGATAATTGTCGTTATCGCTTATAACCTGCATTTCTGCCGTGTAAAAATCTTTTTTCTTTTCCTCAAATTGTGCAAATACAGCACTATGCCATAGCAGGACTACCGGGATGCTGAATAAATATGACAGCGCTTTTTTCAATGTCTGGGTTTAACTGCTTCTATAACGTGATTTATTCCGGATTCTTTTGAATTTCCTTTAAAACTTCGCCGGCCAGCCCTGGTTCAAAGCCCTTTTGTAAAAGATAATCCTGTGTTTTTCTCAGTTTTATAAAAAGGTTCTTTTCGCCTTTAAGGCTTTGCCATTTCTGGTTTGCAAGCTTATGTATTATTCTAATATATTCTTCGTCGCCGATTTGTTTTAATGCTTTCTTAATACAGTATTCGCTTACCTGTTTCTGCTTCAGTTCGTATTTTATTTTTATCCGGCCCCATTGTTTCATCCTGAATTTGCCCCCGGCAAACTGTATGGCAAACCGCTCTTCGTTTAAATATCCCTCCTCTATCAGTTGCGAAAGCAAGGCTTCCGTATCTGTTTTACGCAATCTGAAACTGTATAGCTTTTCTTTTACTTCTGCATGGCACCGTTCCTGGTAACTGCAATAGTGTTTTGCTTTTTGCAATGCCTGTTCCCTGCTAAGCGATTTCCTGTAAAGCATCTGTAAAAATAAAACAACAAGGGCTATAATTTTTTTTGACTACTGGTTTGCCTGCGGCAGGGATGTTGAACAGGATTATACCGAAAAAAATCTGTGTTAATCCGTGTAATCTGTGGCCGCATTTTAAAAAAACGGGCCCGCAACTCCTTGCAGGCCCTGCTATATGGGTCTTGGGATAGTCTATTTCATGTTACGGATCGCATTCATTGCAATGTCATGCCTTGCTTTTGTTAGCTGTATCGTACCATCTGTAAACTTCGCCATCACGTCTTCATCTCCGCTTATCATTATATTTATCCGTATGGTTATGGGGGTTCCCGGAGGCAAACCATTTAAACTTATCCTGCCCGCTGCATCAGTTGTTTTTTTATAGGTTTTTCCGTTGCTGTCAGTAAACCAAACTTCAGCATTGTTCACTGCGTCTCCTGTAATGGTATTTAATGCGGCCTGCGTTTGGTCAGGAAAATCAGCGGGGTTTGCAGAAATGATACTGTAGCTGCCGTCTGCACAGCGGATTGTTTTTACTGCCACATCAGCGCTTCTCCATTTGTGTTTATATATTTTTCCAAAAGCACCTTCTCCGATTTTCAACGATCCGTCTTTCTGGTCAACATGCGGGTCGCCGTGTACACGGTTGCGCAGGGTTTCAGGCGCCATCCATTTTATCGGGCCGCTATTATTGTTATTTGATGCCCGCACCTGTTGCTGCATGGTTTGTTTTATACCGTCCCGTAAAGTATAACTTCCCTTTTCGGATATAGAAAAAGTTGCCAGCTCACTATTAAAATTGATGATGCTTGTTTCAAATTCACCATCGCCGTCGCTGTCAATATCAATTATTGCATTGTCAATACGGTTACTTCGTACTGTATTATTGTTTTGAGCTTTGGTTACCGGGTTATCAGTTTTTTCTCCGTCCTCCTTTTTCAAATCAGTATCCGGTTCCATGTCGGGCCCTATGGTTCTTTCGCCAAAAGTGGCGCCTTGTGTTTGTTTGCCTTTAACGGTACCGTCCCAACCTTTTCTTTCATTTACATTCAACTGGCTCGTTTGTCTTGGGTTGCCTTTAATGGTTCCGTCCCAGCCTTTTCGTTCCTGCACAGCATCCACGTCGGTGTCAGCATCCAGTACAACAAGTGTTTCATCATTAATAATGTAATTGAGATCAATTGCAAACCTGTAATTGCCCGCTTCAACGTTGCTGAATTCAAATTCACCATTTTCATCCGTGTGAACAGAACGGAAATTCCCTCCTGTATTTTTCCCTCCTTTTACAACTATTCCTTTTATGGGGTTGCCGGGTTTTAATGCTGATGAAAGAACAGCCCCGCCGGGAAGGGCTCCGCCCACCAGTAATTCTGCAGCGCCGTCGCCATTTATATCGCCTTCTGCGATCTCAAGTGTTTTAACCCGGTAAGACTGTATTTTATCTGCTGCTGCATCTCCGCTTACATCACCGGGTGCAACACGCAAACTGGTGTTTGACTTCGGGCTCCATATTAAATCGGCCGCACCATCTCCGTCAGTATCAGCTACAGTAATATCATATTGCTTTACACTTGAATGGACGGTATTGATGCGCAGCTGTTGTGTAATATCTCTTGTGGAACCATCGCTGAATGTGCCGGTTGCAATGATATCTGCAACACCATCCCCGTTTACATCGCCTGCGGCTACCGTAATATTTTTAATATTGGAACGGGATGTGTTTACACCCGCTTTCTGGTTATTCGCTGAAGATGCATTTCCTAACGGGAGAACAATCTGTTTGATGTTAGAACGTGAAGTATTCACGATGGCTTCTGCCGTTACATCCTTTGTGTTTCCGTCACTGAAGGCTCCGAAAATTTTCAGCGTTTCAAATTCTCCGTCTCCGTCAAGGTCTGCTTCAATGATAGAGTAGCTCTTTGTCCTTAGGTTTGACCTTGATGTGCTTATCCCCGCTTTTTGTGAAGGATTGTTTCCGCCGCCGGTATTAATTGCAATGGCCACCCGTTCATCGTTCATTGTAATTCCACCCTTCATGTCAATTGCATTATTTTCAGGAACGGAAACATCATAAGATCTGTGCAATTGTTTTTCCCCGCTCACTTTTATGATATAAGTATTGGAGGGAACCTTGGCAAAAAAGAAGCCGCCGCATGTTTCGGTTTGGGTAACCGCCATTACTTCTTCAGTTACTGCATTAATCAGATACACATTCAATCCTTCAATACCATCGCAATCTTTATCGTTGCTGTTATTTGTTCTTTTATTCTGATCATTTAACGGGTTGTTTCCTGCATTCCCTTTATCATTGTACATCGGGTTGCTTACCACGTTTGCGGCACAGGGGTTACATACCTCACCGCCATTTTCGATAAATACGGGTTCATATTGCCTGCGGCCGGTTGCCATGCCGCTGCCTGCTTCACGCTGTGATCTTTTACCTGATGCCATACCGCTGCCCGCTTCCCTTGCATACATTTTTGTTGTGATCCCATTAATTCCCGGTGCATTGCTTATTGAAGCAGCGCCTGCCGCTGCACCTGCACCTGTTGCAACCCCGTTTCTCACCAGGGTACCAAAAGAAGATTGAGGGGTTTGACGTGTATTGCTGGTTTGCGAATTCATGGTAACACTTCCGCCCCTTGTGGTTTTGTTGGTGATGATGGCATTGGCTGCAGCAGATGAAGACCATGTTACCCTTCCTGAAATAATTCCCTTCGCAGCATCCGTATTGGAAGCCCTTTTAAAGTTGGATGTTAACCAGGCTTTTTGTTTTGCCAGTTTTGTTTTATACGCTATGGCATCTTCGGGGCAGGCAAAAGTCATTTCTTCTGTTGTGCCATCGGGATTTGTAACCTTTTCGGTAACGGGCCCGCAACTTTCGTTGCCTCCTGCATTTCTTTTAACAGGTTCATATTGCCTGCGGCCGGTTGACTGCCCGCTTGCCGCATCCCTTGGGGATACAAGTTCTTCGCTATTATCATTTGCCTGCAGGTTTCGTTTTCCGGTTGCCATACCGCTGCCTGCTTCACGGTGTGATCTTTTACCTGACGCTTGCCCGCTTGCCACATCCCTCGGGCTTGTTATGCTGTGCCGGATGCTGATTCCTGCTAAAATGTTTGAAATATTTTTTGAAAGCTTCAGCCCTTCAATACCAGCACCCCGTCGGCTGTCATAGTTTATTATTTCAGCACGTGTACTTAAAAATTCTGCGCTGAAACCAAAAGACCAGGGACTGCTGCTGTTGTACATTAATGCAATGCCGCCGCTGTAGCCCGGAAAAACAGATTTTGACGAAGGCTCATTGCGATATGCAGAACGTAAAGCGCCTTTTTGCTGAATATTTACGAGGCCGCTGTTGTTGATAAACAGCCCGCCTTTTATATGGGCAATTGCTGAAATGGTTTTTCCGAAATGCAGTTCCGGTCCCATCAGCAAATACATGTTTTGCTGGTTGCCTGTATTAATTTGTAACTGGTCGGGGGAAGCGCCTGTTCTTTTAATGAACTCATTGATCTCTGTATGATCAGGCTTTGCTGACAAAAAACCTCCGCTTACACCCAAACCCAAATTACCAAATTGCCAGGCAGCATTCATAGCTATACCAGCGCCGTTACCGCGAAACAATATGGTATCAGGTTTTGAATTCTTGTTTATACCTGTTGCATAATAAGGGGTAAACGAAAAAGAAAAACCGTTTCTCCCCCCAGTTGCATTGGGCGGTATTATTCCTGATCTGTTACTGCGGGATGAGTTTTGATTGAAAGAGGCTGTTTGCTGAGCGGTTATATGGCTTGCAAAAAAAAGCAGGCATGCTGCTGAAAGGGCTCTTGTCATCAGATATTGGATTGGATAAAATTAAACGCTTCGAATCCTGTTGTCCCTCACCGTATGAACGCCAAAAGCCGCATTATAGTACTTCGAAACAGAAAGAAGAATTTATTCCTCCAGCCGGTCGAGGCATTGGTATTCCTGTTTCAGGAAATTGTCGTACTCATCTGCTTTTTTAAAAAGGTTGCGGAAGGTGTTCAGGCCGATTTCTTTGTTCAGGTCAAGGTCGTAAATGATACTTGACAAAACAATATTCTGCTGAAAGCAACTCAGCACCAGGCCAGGCATCCTGTAATTTTCTTCCAGGAGGAACTGGTACAAAGGTTTAATACGTGCAGCATCCTGCGGCAGCATGCAGAGAAAAGCATCTGCTGCTATAAAAAAGTTTTCTGTATTGTAATTGATCCTGATTTTGGCGCTTCCTTCTTTTACTTCCCAGTTGTTGGGCCCGTTGCGTGTCAGTTTAATGTCCTTGCCCAGTTCTTTTAAAATCTCTTCAATGGTTTTGGCTACGCCAACCGCTTCCGCTTCTTTTTCGGGCATCTGCGGCAGCCTGATTTCTGTTCCGCAGCTCGGGCAATATTTTCCTGAATCAATATTGGATGGAAGCACCAAGAAATCGCATGAAGGGCAACGGGTTGAAACTGTTCCCTTATGTGGTGTATATAATTTCAATGCTGTTTTCAGGTAGCTTACGGGTAAAGCAAATCCAAGATTGTCGCCACCCCTGATAATGAAAGAATTTACACCTACCACTTCACCGCCTGCATTAACCAATGGGCCGCCACTGTTTCCCGGATTGATGGCAGCATCTATCTGTATAAACTTTAACCCGTCACGGATCCTGTCCACCTTGCTTACCACGCCCTGCGTAGCAGAATAATTTAACCCGTAAGGATGGCCGATAGCAATTACAGCATCTCCGTCTTTCATCTTATCGTATTCGCCCATTCTAATTTCGGGCAGCGAAACACCGGCCGGCGGCTGCAGAAAAGCCAGGTCATGCTTTCTGTCGGTATAATATACTTTCGATAAAATCTTCTCAAAGTTTTTTCCGGCAACTGATACTTCGGGTGAATCACCTACCACATGCTGGTTGGTTACAATGAGGTCGTATTCCTTTAAATAAAAACCCGTACCGGTACCGGATTGGGTAGCTATCTGGATGATGACATCCTGGTATTGTTCAATAATGTTCTGCGTGGTAATCCCGTTGCTCATTTTATCCTTTGTTACCCGGCTCAGCGGCCGGCATCAAAATTCAGGTTTTGTATTTCTGCTGTAAAGCTGTGGTTAAAGTCAACCGGGTTTGTGTATTTCAGGTTTTGTGTTTTAAACGCCAGGTTGGGGTATTTCGCTTTCCATTTGTCCATAATGGTTTTTATCTCCTCTTCTATTTCATCTTTATCAAACCTCATTGCCGTTTCATCATAATATTTACCGGTAAAACCAAGCGCTGCAAAATATGCAGGATAATTAACCTGCATAAATAAACTGAACAGTTCTGTGAGCGGCCTCGGCAAACTGTAGGAATACTGGCAATAAGAAAGTCCGTACTCTAAAATCTGCCTTGCTATTTCCGGGTATTTATTGTCGCGGTACCACAGCATGTTTTGTACTGCGTTATAACTGGAGTCGGCAATGGTTTTATGCTGCTGCGGCGCTACAATGCTGAATGTTGATTTGGAGCGGAACAAAAATGGAAAAACATCTTCCTTTGTTTTGGCAAGCATTTTTTTGTATTCTTCAATCATCTGCTGGTTTTTTTCCTGTACGGGTTTTTCATCTTTGGTAAAATATGCCCCTACAATTTTTTCCAGTTCCAGCAAAAGCTTTCCTTCAGGCGCAATTAAAAAATCAATTCGGTAACCCAAAGCAAGCAGCAGGTATGATATGCCCCCGGATATTTTATCCTTGTCGAGTGTTTCGATAAGGTCAAGTGTGTTTTTTATAAACTGAAGGAAGTACTGGTACTTTATCTCTTTTTCCTGCTCAGATAACTGCAGCATGTGTTCCGTATCAGCGGTTTGCAGTTGGGTAAAGTCCTGCACCAGCAGGTCGTCCTGCTTATCTGCTTTTGTGGCCAGTTCTTTTAAGCCATAATACATTTTATTGGGGTTGGCTGTGGCCATATCGCTCTGAAAGCGCATACATAACCTGTCGCCATCCAGCGCATAGCGGCTATAATACAAATTAAAATTCTGTTCCAGCAACCGGCGCATAACAGGCACACTGGGTTGCGGCATGCGGGCCAGTGTTACCTCGGCTTCCATTCTTGCGCTGTCGCATTTTCCCCTCACAATTTTTGATCCCTGGTAAATACGGAAATGAAGTTCAGCGCCACGCCGTTCGGTAATTACGTTATTGATGGCATCGTCACGCAGGTAATCAAAAAATGCATCAAGGCATTCGTTGTATTTTTTTTCTTTAAACAACTGGTCGGCTTCCGTCCAGCGGTTTACTTTTTCAACTGATTTGTTATTGTCTGAATACCGGCCAAAACTTACAGCGGGCCGCTGCTCTTCTTTTTTCTTATTCCATCCGAATAGTTTATCTAACATAGGCTGGTTGAGGAGATTTACAGGATGCACAATTTACAGTAGCTTTCCGTAAAATTGTTTAAAAATTACAGGATTTGGTAAGTGCCATAAGTCTATATTTGCCTAACTCAAAATTTTAAGACCCGTCATGAAGTTCATCGTTTCCTCTTCGGCTTTATTGAAACAGCTGCAGCAAATTAACGGAGTTATTAACGCCAATACGGTATTGCCTATTTTGGAGGATTTTTTATTTGAGATAGAAAAAAACAAGCTAACCGTAGTGGCTACCGACCTGGAAACGGTAATGAAAATCCACATGGATATTGAGGCAAAAGACAGCGGAAAAGTGTGCATCCCGGCAAAAATCCTGATGGATTCACTGAAAAACCTGCCCGACCAGCCGCTTACTTTTAATATAGATAAAAATTTCGGGGTTGAAATAACCAGCGACAACGGCAAGTACAAAGTAATGGGCGAAAACCCCGATAACTTTCCCAAAGAGCCGGCGGCCGATGACACCAGCGGATTTACCATGACTTCTTCTGCACTGCTAACCGCCATCAATAAATCACTTTTTGCTGTAAGCAATGATGACCTGCGCCCGGCTATGACAGGTGTATTTTTTGAATTGGGCAAAAAAGGCATCAGCTTTGTTGCAACAGATGCCCATCGCCTGGTTAAATATACCCGTAAAGATGTAAGCTGCCCCAAAGCAGATAATTTTATTGTTCCCAAAAAACCGCTTAATCTTTTAAAAACAGCTTTGCCCGATAATGAAGATGAGCTGAAAGTTTCTTACAACAGCAACCATCTTTTTGTTGACCATGGCACCACCCAGCTGGTGTGCCGCCTGATTGATGCCCGGTTCCCGGATTATAAAGTTGTGATACCAACAGATAACCCGTATAAAATGACAGTGGGCCGCACCGATTTCCAGGGTGCATTGAGAAGGGTGAGCATTTTCAGTAACAAAAGCACCAACCAGGTGGCATTGAGTATTACCGGCAGCGAACTGCAGCTTGCGGCACAGGATGTTGACTTTAGTTTTGAAGGCAATGAAAGAATGAAATGCCAGTACGATGGGGAGGATATGCAGATTGCCTTTAATGCAAAGTTCCTGATTGAAATGATGGGCGCCACCGACAGCGCAGAAGTAAAAATGGAATTGTCAACCTCAACCAAGGCGGGCATTATTAAACCGGTTGAACAGGAAGAAACCGAAGAGCTGCTGATGCTGGTAATGCCGCTGATGCTGAATACCTGATCTTTACATTACCCTTTACTGATTTTCTGAAATGCCCATTTCATCATTATAATAATTATGAAAATGTGTTTTATCCTCTTTTTTTAACAGCCTCCTGTTGTCTCAACAAGTTTTCTTCCTCTTGCGTTTATATTGTAAATTTCAGCAGATTTTATTTGCATGGAAAGGTTTCTTCAATATTGGGAACACATCCCCGGCAGCCACCGGGTGCTCATCCTCCTGGGAGGCATGATTTTCTTCTGGCTGATTGAAGGCAATTACCCGCTCTTCAGGTTTTCATACAAACGATACAGGCATGCGGGTGTAAACCTCGTTTTTCTTTTGTGCACTTTAATACTCAATCTTGCTTTCGGGTTTACCACCATTAAGATTTGTGAATGGACAAAAGCAAATGGCATTGGCCTGTTCAATATCATTGAGATGCCGGTCTGGCTTCTGATCATACTATCATTATTGCTGGGTGATTTTTTCAGCCAGTATGCACCGCATTACCTCATGCATAAAGTAAAATGGATGTGGAAATTCCACATGATACACCACAGCGATACCCATGTGGATGTTACAACGGGCACACGCCATCATCCCGGCGAATGGCTGTTCCGTGAAGTTTCGCTGATTATTGGCATCATCATTATGGGCATGCCGGTAAGCATGTATTTTTTATACCGCAGTGTATCGGCTTTGTTCACCCATTTTAACCATGCCAATATCCGTGTGCCGCTATGGATTGATAAGCCCGTTTCATGGATATTTGTTTCGCCCAACATGCACAAGGTGCACCATCATTATGTAAGGCCTTATACCGATACCAATTTTGCAAACATCTTTTCCCTGTGGGACCGGCTCTTCGGCACTTTTGCTTATGAAGACCCCAGAAACCTGCGCTATGGCCTGGATGTGCTGGATGATAAAAAAGATGAGAGCCTCGGTTACCAGTTTCAGTTGCCTTTTGATAAGCAGGTAAAGACTGATTATTGATTAATGCTTCATTTCTTTATTTGTTTCAGTTTATAGTAATGTCCCGGTTTGTCATTCCTACGAAGGAGGAATCTATTAACAGATGCTTCGTTCCGCAGCATGACAAAACAAACTGAGACACTGCCCAACTTATTGTCCCGGGATTTTTTGCTTTAGTTTTCCTTATCTTTCTTATACCAAACAACGATTGCTTATGAACAGGAGTAAACTCTTCCAATGGTCAATAGTGGCTGCGCTGGCCGGTTTTATTTTTGGGTTTGATACGGTGGTAATCTCAGGCGCTAATCTTCCTATAAAAGAACTGTGGCATACTTCGCCTTTGTTTCATGGTTTCTTTATTATGTCAATGGCATTATGGGGAACGGTAGTCGGTGCATTATTTGGCGGCATACCAACAGAAATATACGGCAGAAAAAAAGTATTGTTGTGGATAGGGATATTCTTTGCGGTTTCGGCCATTGGCTCAGCGCTTGCGCCAGACCCTTATACATTTTCTTTCTTTCGTTTTATGGGCGGCGTAGGCATTGGCGTGTCGTCTGTCGTTGCCCCCACTTATATTTCTGAAATTTCATCTCCTGCAACAAGGGGGCGTTTGGGCGCCATGTACCAGTTTAATATTGTATTTGGCATATTGATCGCTTTTCTTTCCAATTATTTTTTACAGGGTGTAGGCGGAGATAATGACTGGCGCTGGATGCTTGGTGTACTGGCCATCCCTTCAGTTATTTATACTATTATGGTAATGGGCGTTCCTGAAAGCCCACGCTGGTTAATTACCAAAAAGAATGATTTGACTGCAGCGAAAAATGTGTTATCACAAATCGGTATTGCAGATGCGGATGCAGAAATTGCAACCATTATTGAAAGCAACAGGCATGAGGCCTCTGCGGGGCACACCTCACAATTCTTCAGTTCAAAATATAAAACCATTTTATGGCTGGCTTTTTTTATCGCTTTCTTCAACCAGCTTTCGGGCATCAACTTTATCCTTTATTACGCTCCTGAAATTCTTGAAAGGGCCGGGCTTGCTGCAAAAGAATCATTGTTTAACTCCATCGCAATCGGCGGTATCAATCTCCTTTTTACTTTTGCGGGCCTTTATCTTATTGACCGGCTCGGCAGAAAAACGCTGCTCATCATTGGCTCGTTTGGTTATATCATCAGTCTTGCTATGGTAGCATGGTCTTTTTATGCCCATTCGGGGCCCGGATTTTTAATGTTTTTTTTATTGTTGTTTATTGCCGCACATGCC
>JANRKT010000056.1:0-3205 GCA_033763355.1 Chitinophagaceae bacterium
ACCGGTATTGGCTATATTGATTACCGGTGGCCCCAGGGTTTAACGGGGCCGCAGTCGCCTGCTGCGGTGTGCCGTATCGGTATTATGAAGTCAGTTAACGGCGGGCATAGCTGGGAAGACAAAGGCATTGTACTGGAAGACCTGCAGCCAAGAATGATATTAAAGCCATTCAATACATCCAACACATTTGCCGGCGGTGTGGGTGACCCGTCGGCCATTGCATCAGGCAATTACCTTTATATTTTTTACGGTGAATATGGTTATCCCGGCGTATATGATTCCACCAGGTATGACCGGAAAACTGAATGGAGCGGCCAATGCATCAGCATGGCACGCATATCACTTAAAGACCTTGATAACCCCGTTGGAAAAGTAAAACGGTGGGATGGCAATGCCTTTGCGGCCGGGCACAATAGTATCGGTAAGCCTGTGGCTTCACTGCAAATTCCGATAGAAGAAGGTGGCGGCCCGGCTTCTTCACCCGATGGCGGTTTTCATTGGGGGCCATCAGTGAGCTGGAATACTTACATTGAAAAGTGGGTAATGCTCATGGGCCATGTTACAGGCTCATCATGGAAAGGCAGTAAAATTTTTATTTCATTTAACCCGAATAAGGACCTGGGTGAGGGCAATAATTCACAACAATGGAGCAAGCCAGAATTGCTGCTTGATAAACCGGGATATACCATTTGGTATCCATCACTGCAGCCCACAAAATCAGAAGATGATGTGGCTGGTAAATATACATGCCTTCGCCTTGGCCAGACAGCCCGCTTGTTTTATAAAGCCATGAAACCCGATACCAGCATGTATCTTTCTGAATACATGATACGGTTTGAGAAGTGATGGAGTAAATAAATAACCGGCGACAATAACAGCGTTTTTTTAAGCCACATCAAATCATGCTGTTGTCAATGGCATACCTTATCAATGTAGCCGTATTTCTTACATTAAGTTTGTTATAAAGGTTTTTGCGGTGCGTATCAACCGTATCGCTGCTGATGAAAAGTTTTTCCCCTATCTGCCCGTTGGTGAGCCCTTCCGCTATCAGCAGCAGCACTTCTTTTTCCCTTTTGGTTAATACAGGCAGTTCACTATTTTTTATGCTGGCTGTTCTTAAGGCATGGGCCGCTTCAAAACTCAGGTATGTTTTCCCCTTTGCCACATCATGCAAAGCCTGTATGATCTCTCTTTTGTCTGAATTTTTAAGCAGGTAACCACTTGCGCCGTTCTCCATCATTTTGCTGATGTACACACCCTGGTTATAAGTGCTTAGTGCAAGCACCATAATACCGGGATAAAGTTTTTTAATTTCCCTGCACAAATCAATTCCATTCATATCAGGCAGGTTAATGTCCATTAATATCACATCAGCCGTGTGCGACTGGAAGAACTGCAGGCATTCTCTGGCCGTAGTGGAATGACCGCTCAGCTTCACCCCTTTTTCATTTTGCAGCAGGGAAACAATGCCTTCAATTACTATTTTGTGGTCTTCCACAATATAAACCTGTATCATGGTTATGCCTTTAATTCAATTGTTACCGATGTGCCGTTGCCCTGCTCTGAATCAATATCAATGCTGCCTTTAAAATAATTAACCCTGTGTTGAATATTAATAAGCCCTGCCCCTTTGCTTGCATTTTTCTTATTGTCAAAACCTTTTCCATTGTCTTCAACCGTAACAGTTGTCTTGTCGTTGTGCATGGTTAACTGGACAACAATCTGCGTTGCGCCTGCATGTTTTAAGGCATTATTTACCAGTTCCTGCACAATGCGGTAAACGGCGGTTTCAGCAGGGTTTTCGAGTTTTCTTTTATTTCCCAGTTGCTGGTAAATTATCTTAATGCCCGACGATGCCTGTATAGAACTGCAGAAATCCCTCAATGCTTCTTCAAGCCCGAAGCGCAGCAAAACTTCCGGCATAAGGTTGTGCGCCACTTTACGCAGTTCACCAATTGTATTGTCCAGCATACTTACCGACTGTACGAAACGCCTTTCGCTGTTCGGTGTTAAAATAAGTTCCTCACGGAAATTTATAAAAGACAATTTTGTGCCAGACAGCATGCCCCCAAGCCCGTCGTGAAGGTCTTTGGCAATGCGGCCCCGTTCCTCTTCCTGTCCTTTAAGCATGGCTTCGATGGTGAGCAATTGCTTGTCTTTTTCAAGGTCTGTAATTTTTTGATACTGCAATTCTTTTTCCTGCCTCAGCAACTGGTGCCTGTTTTTATAAATCCGGTAGATTAAACCAATAAATACCAAAAGCCCTGCAATGGCGGCAATAAAAAGTTTATTCAAAAAAGATTTTTCCTTAATAGCTGCTGACTGCACATACTTTTCGGTCTGCAACTGAAATATTTCTTTTTGCTTTTTATCTGTTTCATAAATAGCGGCAAGTGTATTAATCTGGTTCACGTTGGCTTCAAGCAGCAGGGAATCTTTTAGTGCAACGGCTTTCTGCAAATAATCATATGCTTTCCCATTGTTGCCTGTTTCGTGATAATAATCAGAAAGGTTTAACAGCGCATTTATCTTTCCTATTTTGGCGCCCCTTTCTTCTGCCGCTTTAAGGTTTTCATCAGCGTACTTTTTGGCAAGGGCAAGCTTGCCCAGCTTTAATGCATTGTTTGAAAGATAAAACAAGGCTGCGGTTTTATTTAAAACGTGCCCGCTTTTTGCAGCAAAAGGATGGGCCAAGTTATAATATAAAAAAGACGAATCGTATTGCTTCCGCTTGTAATGTATTTCACCCCTGTGCTGGTAATAGGCAAAATTTATCAGAACCTCAAGCGGGTCCGGCATATAGGCTTTCATTTTATCAAGGTAAAATACGGCTTTGTCCAGTTCCCCTTTGTCAATATATATCCCTGCCAATGCAACATAAGCCTGTGCCTGCAGCATTTTGCTGGTATCTTTTTCAGCCATGGCTGCATTTTTCTCTGAATACACGATGGCCTGCTGTATATTGTTTACGCGGTAATACGTGTTGCTTATAATGGTGTACAGGTGCATGGTGTTGGTCCCGGGGTGTGCTTCATAATACTTTAAGGCTTCAAAAAAATGATTGAGCGCTGTATAGAAATTTTCCTGTTCATTATAAAGCCAGGCTTTCATCCAGTTTGCATCGGCCCGCTGTTTCGCTAAAGGGCTGTTGGGCGAAATGCCCACAAGGCTGATAACCGAATCGTAATAAATATGGGCCGAATCC
>JANRKT010000057.1:0-13866 GCA_033763355.1 Chitinophagaceae bacterium
TGCAGATACAATGACAGAAGACAAAATACTGAAGATTGCCTGGGACCCCATTTATGCACACCCTTTACCGGAAGGGCACAGGTTCCCGATGATTAAATATGAACTGATACCCGGGCAGCTTTTGCATGAAGGAAGTATAACGATAAAAAACCTGTTTTCTCCGGCCCCATGCCCCGATGAAACTGTTTTACTTACCCATACGAAAGAATACCTCGATAAGCTGAAAGAACAAAAACTATCCCCTTTCGAACAGCGAAAAATCGGTTTTCCCCAATCACCACAGCTTACACTCAGGGAATTCATCATTACACAGGGCACCATTGATTGCTGCCACTTTGCATTTAAAAACGGTGTTGCCATGAATGTAGCCGGCGGCACACACCATGCCTTTGCAGACAGGGGCGAAGGTTTTTGTCTTTTGAATGATTTTGCAGTGGCGGCCAATTACCTGCTGCATCATCAGTTGACAAAACAAATTCTCATTATTGACCTCGATGTGCACCAGGGAAACGGAACAGCTAAACTTTTTGCAAACGAACCCCGTGTTTTTACATTCAGTATGCATGGGGCGCATAATTACCCTTTTCATAAAGAAAAGTCTGACCTTGATATTGCATTACCCGATGGTACCGATGAAGAAACTTATTTAAGCATACTTGACCAAACCCTTTGCAGCCTGTTTCAAAAAGTAAAACCAGCTTTCATATTCTACCTCTCAGGTGTTGATATATTAAACACAGATAAATTCGGGAAACTCAGGATATCCGTTAATGGCTGCAGAAAAAGGGATGAAATGGTTTTTAATTGTTGCAGGCAGCATGCAGTTCCCGTTACTGTGGCTATGGGCGGCGGATATTCCCCCGATGTGAAAGTTATTACAGAGGCACATTGCAATACATTCCGGGCGGCAAAAGAAATTTACCAATTAGCCTGAGGCGAAAAAAAACAGCCATGCAAATTTGCATGACTGCCGTTCTTGTATCATTAGACCTCCTGCATATATCATTTTTGTCATTTCGACGAAGGAGAAATCTATTTATAATTTTAAATAGATGCCTCATTTTTCGGCTTAACAAACCATTTTTATACAATAGGAAAACGATTTATGCAAGAGGCCTATCAAATCAGGAGAGGGCTGCCACTTTTAATTCAACCGCCTCTTTATCGCACTTACCTGCTCCTGCAGGTTATTTACGAGTGAGCTCAGCTGGTTTACATCCCACCGCTGGTTCTGGGTTACTTTTGTAATTACCATCTGTGCCTGCCAGAGTTCAAGTATATCTTCGGCGTTAACCTGGTAAGGCTGGTAAGACGGGTTATCGCTTACAAGGGTAAGCTTATTTTTTACACGGTTGTTTTTTACAACCCTTTTATATACTATCCCTTCATTACGGCTCACTACAATACATGCCTGGCTATTTTTCAGCATATCAGGGTCATCCACTTTTTCGCCTACAATAATGGAGCCGCTTGGTGTAGGCATCATACTGTCGCCAATTATTTCAAAGGCCCTGTAGTTTCCGGCGCCCAACATAGGCAAAGTAAAAGTATTCAGTTCGTCCACAAATTCCTGGTCTGCATAACCGGCAAGGTAACCCGCCGCGGCTTTTACAGGAACAAAATGTATCAGGTTACTTTCGCTGAACAGCTTTTGCTGCCGCCGTTTGGCGATGTAGCTTCCTTTTGTTTCGCTGAGCTCCTTTCGTAAAAGGTCGTCAAGCGTTAACTTAAACATATCCCCGGCCAGTTCAAGCACATCAATGCGTGGGTCGGCCCTTTCTTCTTCATAGGCACCGAGCAGGGAACGTTTAATGCGGAGCTTGGCGGCAAACTCTTCCTGGGTAAGCCCCCTGAGCTTGCGCAGGTATTTGAGGTTTCTTCCGGCTATTGACATAACTAACTTATTTAGTGCTAAGTTACTAATTTTTTTCACCCGCAAAATTTTTAGCAGGTTTTTTTACAATTAAATTTCTAAAAAGCCATGTGAAATCCGCTTTGGTCTTTAAAACGTATTTTAATGTGGTGTTTTTAACTGATGTGTCATGAAAAAGAAATGGCTTAAAACATTTTTATCAGTTGTACTCCTGTTAACAGCATGGATACTGGTTGACCTGAATTATCCTTACAAAACCGATATAAAAAACTTTAACGCATCTGAGGCAGCACGGCTCGACGGCGCCATGTGGCGTTCGTATTACGAAAAAAAGAAGTTGAAACTGTTATGGCAATCTGCCGGACTTATGCGAAAACAGTTTGCTGTGCCCTTCTGGCGTTCAACTGCAATGGCATACCATGCAGCCAAAGCCGCTTTTGTATTTAAAGATGGTAAAACCAGGAGTGATTATAATAAGGCATTGCCAAATCTCACAAATTATTATACCCACATAAACAACATCAGCAAAACCCCTTTTGATGCCGGTAAGGCTGCTAAGCTGGAACTGGAATGGTGGATCATACGCCGCTACCGCAATGAACATCCACCGGTAGAATGGGAAAAACTGCTTGCACAAACTGCAGAAGTGATGTATGGCGTTCCGGCAGATAAATTTGCAGGATATGCAAAGCTCAGGGTACAAGCCATGCTGCTGCGTGACAGCAAAGGTGAAAACATAACAGAAAATGACTGGACAGAAATAAACAGCATTTTACAAAAGGCATGGGTTTCATTTGTAGAGGCACTTAACTGAAGCCCGCAAAACCTAAAATAGCCCCCTTTAATTTTTAAAGCAGGTTTTAAAGACCGCCCACCCCATTTTTTTGCAGCCATTAAAATATTCATCACATTTGCCACCGGATTATTCTGCATCTCAGGTTAACCCTGCAATTATTATTATTAAATATGGCCAAAACAATTAAAAAAAAGAAGGAACAGCCCGTTATACTCATTACCAATGATGATGGGGTTACTGCACCGGGCATACGTCACTTAATTGATGCGGTAAAAGACCTTGGCAAAGTGGTGGTGGTAGCGCCGGATAAGCCGCAATCAGGAATGGGCCATGCCATTACCATTGGCTTTCCGCTCCGGCTGCACCCCGTTAAATTAACCGATGGTGTAGAAGCATGGAGTTGCAGCGGTACCCCTGTGGATTGTGTAAAGCTTGCGGTTGACAAAATCCTTCACCGAAAACCAGACCTCTGCCTCAGCGGCATCAATCATGGGGCCAATCATTCCATCAATGTAATCTATTCAGGAACGATGAGTGCTGCCATTGAAGCAGCTATTGAAAGCATCCCGTCTGTTGGCTTTTCACTGCTTGATTACAGCCTTGAAGCTGATTTTTCAGGCGCTAAAAAATTTGCACGCATTATAGTAGAAGAACTGCTTGCTCAAAAATTAGACAAACATATTTGCCTGAATGTAAATTTCCCTTCTGTAAGCGAGTCGCTCATAAAAGGCATTAAAGTATGCCGCCAGGCTTATGCCAAATACGAAGAAGATTTTAACGAACGCCACGACCCCACAGGCAAAAAGTATTATTGGCTCACCGGCGATTTTGTAAATTTCGACAAAGGAAAAGATACAGATGTATGGGCGCTTGACCATAATTATGTAAGCGTGGTGCCCGTGCAGTTTGACCTTACCAACTACCAATTAAAAACCAAACTGGAAAAAAGCTTCAAATGGTGATTTTTAAAAGAGACAACCTCAGGCTCGGATTGATATTAGGACTTATAGGCCCCCTCATCAGTGTATTTGGATATTATTTCATCCGCTTTTACCCAACTTTCAGTTTCGGCGACTTTATGACTGCATTAAAAACCAATAAACCGCTTGTTACGGCTGTAACCATTCCCTGCCTTTTGCTCAATATCATCCTCTTTACTGTTTATATCAACACCAAAAGAGACCAGACCGCCAAAGGCATTTTTGTTATAACCCTGCTTTATGCTATTGCAGCATTGCTGTTTAAGTTTATTTAATGTCTTGTGCTATTGAAATATATTAAAACTCAACAGTTCCTCAGTCAGTTCTATGTGATTTCTATGTTTCTAATGTGCCTATGTGGTAAAATTTCACCCATAAGATGATAGGCACACAGGCAATCACATAGGGTTTTTAAAGGCCCAAGACTTCAATGATAATCAACAGCAATGCAGGAAAACTTTAAAAGGGGAAAGTAAATTAAGCCAGTGGCGAACGGCCTTTGGCGGAAAATATCTGCAGCAGGATGATAAATGTGCCCGTCATGATGGAAACATCCGCCATGTTAAAAATGCCGGTTTCAAAAATGCCGAGGTCGAGGTGGAGGAAATCCGTTACGGAACCGTAAGCAATCCTGTCAAAAATATTTCCGGTGCCGCCGCCGATAACAAAGCAAAAGCCAAGCAGCGCCATGCCGGGGATGGTTTTTTTTACGATAATGATAATAAAACCGGCTGAAAGTGCAATAAGGGGCAATACAGATAAAAGGATATTCTTGACCGGGCCGGGAAGTGAATCCCCGAAACTCAGGAAAGCGCCGGTGTTTTCCACACGGGTTACGGTGAGGTGGTCATTAACAGCGATTGTTTCATTGTCAGCCACATTTTCCCTTATCATTTTTTTGCTCATCTGGTCGCAGCCTATATTGGCCATTACTATGGCAAAAATGATGAGAATCCTGTATGCTGATTTGCGGTTCATGTATAATGCACGTGGTTTAACAAGCTAACGGTATAATAACCAGTATATTTTATACGTGCAGGGCCGTTTGTAAAAATAAAAAAATCCGGCAAAAGGGTAACGGGATATTTGGGCATACAGGTAAACAACTATGGGGAGATTGGTAGGCTTAAGCATTGAGGGAGGCAGACTGGCGGCAGGTTTGTAAAACAACAGGAACCGGATAGTACAGGCGCAGTAATTAATAATTTTTTTAAACCACGGAGACACGGCGGCACAAAGAAACCCCGTGCTTCGCCGTGTCATTATGCCTCTGTGGTTCATGTTTGTTCTTCCACAAAAAATTACAACCAATAAGCATATCCGGGCACACGTAAGTCAGCGCTTAATTCCCGGCAGCGTTAAAGCGTCCCGGGTAATGTTGCCGGGTTGCTTTTCGCCGGTTGCCTGTTGTGCTTTCCGTTTGCTTAAATTTTGTCTGCAAGCGGAAAGTCAATTTCAAATTCTGTAAGGTTATGCAAATAGTTACTGATGATCTTGTCGCCTATTACAATAATAGCATCAATCATGTTGGCTTCATTATAACCTGCTGCAAAAAATTTTTCTTTACTTTCTTCAGTTGCTCTGCCACGGTTTTCAACTGCTGAAGCTGTAAATTTTGCTAAAGCATCTAACTTGCTGTCGAAGGTTACTGTGCCTCTGCGGATTTCTATAATTTGTTCATCAGTAAAGCCATTCATTTTACCTATAACTGTATGAGCAGACTGGCAATAACGGCAACCGTTTATTTGGCTTGTTACCAAATTGATTACCTCTCTTTCTTTGGCTTTTAAAGAACTTTTGCGGTTTTGTAAAGCAAGGTAGTCGCCCAGTGCTGTTTCATTTTTGGCAAAGTAAGCATATAGATTTGGTACAAATCCCAGGCCTTTTTGTAAGTTGTCAAAAATACCCTGATTGTTTGCTGAAACCTCTGCTTTTGCCGGAACTGTGAAAGTTCTTTTTTCTGTTGTTGTCATTTTACTTTATTTAAAGTGTTATTTGTCGTTGTTGACAATGCAAAAATGCCACGACTTTAAAAAGTAAAAAATGAAGTAGTTTATGAAATTTGGTTGATGTGGTTCAACTATTTTTTGGTTACTCTCTTGTTCCTTATTCTTGACAGGAATTCAGTTGTCATACCCAAATATGAGGCTAAGGCATATTGGGGAACCCTTTGAACAATTTGAGGATATTTGTTTATGAAATTTTCATACCGTTCTTCGGCAGTTTGTGTAAGATTTGAAATAATTCTTTGTTGCATAAATGCAGCAGTCCGTTCAGCCCTGATTCTGAAAAAAGTTTCAAACTTGTGGTTTTCCTGTTTCAGGGCCTGCTCTTTTTCATAGGAGATCTCTAAAATTGTACTGTCTTCAAGTGCTGCTACAAACATCGTGGCAGGCTTTTGCAAAATATAACTGTTGTAGTCCGTTATCCACCAATCTTCAATTGCGAAAGCAATGGTGCTGTCTTTCCCTTTATCGTCAACTACGTAGGCCCTGAAAGCGCCGCTTAAAACAAAGTTTCTGTTTTTTACTATAAAGTTAGGCTGAACAATAAATTGCCGCTTTTTGATTTTTACTTCTCTGAAAGAAGCGCTGAATATTTCTTCTTCCTGCTCTGTCAGGCTAACAGATTTATTGATGTATTCAATAATTTTATTTTTACCTGTCATTTGAGTTTTGTTAAAGTTTGCAGGGTGATCGGGTAGCATAGCACCAAAACGGAACAGGCGTTGCGGCTGTAAAGGGTGAAGGTATTTAAAATGTGTTACCGGTACAAGGGGTAGTTGTGTTGTTAACTGGCTACAAGGTATAGCGCTTAGCATAGCACAAGTACGCCAACGCTCATTTGCCATGCTGCATACCTTGCGCCAAAGTTAGGATCTGAGATGGAATGAAATGGCAGGACTCCGGGTTATGTATGCACATAAAAAAGTAGTCTGTCATTCCGATCCGCCACAGGCGGAGAGGAATCTGTTTTAAGAAAACCACACAACGTTATCCATCATTTCGATTAACAGATGCCTTCCCGCTTTTAGCGGGACAGGCCATTCGTCGGCATGACAAACTCCGTAGGGTGATTTGCACAAGGCTAAGGCGGAGACCCGGGGAAGGAGAATTATCGATGTTCGCCAAATTCTAAATAGTACGCACAATATTCAACATAGGTCATTGTAATTGGGTTATTGTTTTCACGGTTTGACCAATTTGTAATGGTATCGTCAACTTCGTTTCCATCTTTAGTGCTCGTATCCCATGTAAAATAGTCAGATGTTTCTAGGGCAAATGTAATTACTTCTAAATCCTCAATTTTGATATTGTGATTTATGATGTCACGACAAAGTTTAATTAGATGCTTTTTAGTAACAGTGAACTTTTCATCGCAATTAATAGCAGCTATTTTATAGTAAGAAGTGTCTTTTCCATGTGTAGCGGAGTCTATCAAATCCTTGCTTAATGCATTAGCGTTAATCTTGTCGGTAAAGTAGTCTTTTAATGCTTGTTCAGTCATTGGTTTTCTTACAATTAATTTACTGCTACTACTTATTGCTTGTAATGGAACCGCCATTGCCGCTGTGCAGGGTGAAGGTATTTAAAATGTGTTACTGCTGCAAGGGGTAACTGTGTTGTTTATCGACTATATCGTATAATGCCTGTCGGGATAAAGAGCTGAAAATTTTACTGTCACGCATCGGCTGCCGGCTAATTTTTTTTAAGCAAGTGGTAAGTTCCTGCAGCAAGGGGCTGCGGAAGTAAATTAAGAACTGAGAAGAGAATACCCCGGGCATTGGGATAAGGACTTAAATGATTTTGCCTCACCAGTTCTTTAATGCTCGTGCATAGCTCTTTTCTCTTTAAAATTTTACCGGCTATAAAAATAGCTGCGGGAAATTGCTTTCTCAGCTCATTTACATAAGCAGGATACTGATTTGCGGCGCAGTTGTTTTTTACATAGCCTGCATAATATAGTTTTTCATGCCATAATTCTGCAAACAGGTTCCATTTCCCTTTTCCAACAAGTGAGTTGGAATGGTGCACAATATACTTTCCCATCACCGTATCAGATAGGATGCAGTTGCCGGAACGGAGTATCCTCAGCCACAGGTTAATGTCGCCTGCATAACCCAGGTTGTTATCAAACCCGCTATGGGAAATCGCAGTTTCACGCCTGAATAAAGTATGCGAAAAAACAAATGGGTTGCCATTAAGCAGGATATTTGAAATCAGCCGGGCGCCATCAAAAACACCGGCAGAGGAAAGCCCCATCCGCTCCAGCTTTTCCTGGTGAAGTTTTTTTATTTCTTCAGCGCCATCGCCTTCAAATAGGGTTTTGCCTGTTATCAGAACGGCATCTTTATTTTCAAGCAATGGGACAATGGCTGATAAATAGGCCGGGTCAACCTGGTCATCATCATTAATAACCTGCACCCATTCACCCTGGGCCCTTGCAAGGCAGGCATTACAGTTTTTAAACTCACCGAGGTTGCGATAGTTCCTGAAGTACTTTACACCGGGAAAATGATTTATCTTGAAGTATTCTTCGGTTTCATTATTGGTTGAATCGTCGCCGATGATAATTTCAAATGAGCTGAATTGGACTTTTCTTAATTGTTCAAGCAAAATTAAAAGAAATCCCAGGCGGTTGTAAGTTGGAATGCAAACGGAAAGTTTCATAAAAAATTTTTATTCTGTTAAATTAACTGTTGCTTGCAATCGTTGTTAATAGATAAGAATACGGAGAAGAAGATGTTTTGTGGCTTTTGGGGTCTGTTAACGGGTTTGCAAAGATAATTTGTAACAGGCGGTGAAATTAAGCATTTAATGGCCTGGAGGATTCAATTATTCATCTGCTGAAACAAATGGTCAACAATACCCGGGAGTTCCCTGATGTTGTGGAGTCCTTCTTTTTTGCCTTCATCAAGCGCCATAAACTCAATTGTGCCGATGCGGGTTTCCATGTCGTATTCGCCCAGCATGTTGTCAAGTATAATAAAAGCCGCTTGTTTGTACAGTTCAGAATCTTCATAACCGCGTATGTGCAGCTGCAGTGAAATGGATGAAGGTTCCTGTGCAAGCAGGAAATAAACGTCTTCAAAGCCAAATGTTTTATTGCCAAGCTGCAGGGTAAACTCATCTGTAATCCTGGGGCGGAATGCAATGATCTCCCATCTTTCCAGTTTGGGGGCCACTTCCACAAGGTTGATTACCGCGGGAAAATTTTCCCGGATGCCATCTGCGGAAATCACAAATTCTTTTTTCTTGTTCTCTTCGTTTAAGCTGAACTGGTAAGTGAGCCCCGTATGATATTGCTGCAGTTTGTCGTACATCTCCTTCAGCAAAGGGCCTTTGGTTTCATCGTTCAGGTAATACTTTTCTTCATTGGCTGCAAACCAATCCCAGAATTCTTTTTCCGATATCCTTTTTTCCGGTAAGCCGGGCATTTTATTTTTTTACTGGTGCTCCTGCCGCATAAAACCAGCAGTATATTTATTTCTTTTTAACCGGCGCTGCAGTCAGCCGGGCATAATCAAATACAATATGGCAAAATGCTTTTACGCCCACATCCAGCATGCTGTCGTCAATATAAAAATCAGGGGTATGGTGCGCTGATGCTTCTTTTGGGTTTTTGCCTTTGGGCATCCCGCCAAGGAAGAAAAAGAAAGAAGGCGCTTTTTCACCAAAGTAGGAGAAGTCTTCTGCGCCGGTTGTCCATTCCGATTCCAGCACATTTTCTTTGCCTGCTGCATTTTCAAGTGAGGGCAGCATCATCTTAACCAGTTCAGGTGTATTGTAGGTTACCAGTGTTTTGGTATCAATGACCACTTCAACTGTTGCGTTGGATGCTTCAGCAATTTTGGTTGCAGTATGGCGTATGCGTTCATGCACATCCTTCTGCATTTCACTGTTCAATGTACGGATGGTTCCTTCCATTACCGCTTCTTCAGGCAATATATTGCTGCGTACGCCGCTGTTTATTTTACCAACCGTTATTACCACAGGCGCTTTGGTTAAATTTTCCTGGCGGCTTACAATGGTTTGCAGCCCGTTGATGATTTGTGCAGATACCACGATGGGGTCAATCCCGCTCCAGGGTTGTGAGCCGTGCGACTGTTTGCCTTTTACTTTTATGGTAAACCAGTCGCTTGATGCCATGGTGGCGCCCGATTTGTACCTTATTTTCCCGATTTCAGTCTGCGAATTGATGTGTATGCCGAAGATGGCATCTACTTTGGGGTTGTCCATTACACCTTCTTTTACCATTAATGGCGCCCCGCCTTCTTCATTTGGCGGCGGGCCTTCTTCTGAGGGCTGAAAAATAAATTTAACCGTGCCGGTCAAATCTTTTTTTATGGATGAGAGCACTTCTGCCGTGCCCATCAGCATGGCCACGTGTGAATCATGGCCGCAGGCATGCATTACAGGCACTTTCTGCCCGATGTATTCAGACATTACAGTTGATTTGAAAGGAACATCCACCCTTTCCTGCACAGGCAATGCATCCATATCTGCACGCAACGCTACTACCGGCCCGGGTTTCCCTCCTTTTAATATACCCACTACGCCTGTTTTGGCAACACCTGCCTGCACTTCTATGCCGAGGGATTTTAAATGAGCGGCAATGTATTCCATGGTTTTAAACTCACGGTTGCCAAGTTCAGGGTTTTGGTGAATATGCCTCCTCCATTCTATGACTTTTGCTGAAACGGACTGCGCTTTTTGGTTAATTTGCTGTTGTACGGTTTGCGAAAATGAAACAAGCCCGGAAAGGGAAATCACAATAAAAGCAGTTACGGTTTTTAATCTCATGTCCTGGTATAATTTAAATTGAATGTAAGAAATAATTCACAATCGGGGGATGTAGCTGGGAGCAGTCGGCAGGCAGCAGTTGCAGGCTTCAGGCATGAGTGGGGTTGGACGGTTAAGACATAACTCTTATTTATCTTTAGGTTTACCGATGGCATAGTTCATCGCCTATAGCCCGGGGTTATGAATTAAACTTTTGATAACCGCAGAATACAGGCAATCGCCTTTATCTTTACCGGTAACAGCATTATGACAAACCCTTCAAATACCTGGTATCAAGTTACGGCTGAAGAAGTGCAGCGGCATTTTGCTGTGCCGCCTGACGGGCTTACGAAAGATGAAGTGGTAAAAAGGCAGCAGCAGTATGGGCTCAATGTTATTCCACAACCCAAAGGCAAAAGCCTAGCAGCTATTTTCTTCAGCCAGTTTCTTAACCCGCTGATATATGTTTTGATTGGCGCCGCAATCGTATCGCTTATCTCAGGCGATGTAAAGGATGCCATCTTCATCTTCGCCATTATTGTGATTAATGCCATATTGGGCACATATCAGGAATGGCGTGCCGAAAACAGCGCCGCTGCTTTGCGGAACCTCGTAAAAGTGCAGTGCAGGGTTAAAAGGGGAGGAAAGATTTACCAGGTAGAGGCGGAAGACCTTGTTCCGGGTGATTTGGTTTTTCTTGAATCGGGGTTTAAAGTGCCTGCCGACCTGCGTTTGATTGAAGTGCATGACCTCACCATTGAAGAAGCCCTGCTTACAGGCGAGTCTGTTGCCGTATCAAAACTCACTACCCCCGTTGCCGGTGAGCATGTGGCCCTCGGCGATCAGTTGAATATGGCTTTTGCCGCTACTACGGTTCAAAAAGGAAGGGGATGGGGCATTGTTGCAGAAACAGGAAAGAAAACTGAGATTGGGAAGATTGCAGATTCATTAAGTGTTACAGAAGATGAAAAACCGCCATTAATCAGGCGAATGGATGCTTTCTCAAAAAAGATAAGCATTGCAGTGCTGGTAATCTGTTTGCTGCTTGGCGTTATCGGCTGGCTGGAGGGCATCCCCCTTAAAGAAATTTTCTTTTTGATGGTTGCGGTTGGTGTATCTGCCATTCCCGAAGGGTTGCCCATTGCATTAACCGTTGCCCTTTCTATTGGCACAAGAAGAATGGCCAGAAGGAATGTAATTGTAAGAAAACTTCCTGCTGTGGAAGGTTTGGGGAGTTGTACGCTGATTGCTTCTGATAAAACGGGTACGCTTACCATGGACCAGCAATCAGTTAAAAAAATTTCACTGCCGGGGGAACGGGCTTATTTTGTTACCGGCCAGGGATACAACGGAGAAGGAGAGATAACAGATGAAGCGGAACGCACAGTTACTGACCTTGATGAACCCATGTTTGATTTTATACAGGGCTGCATACTTTGCAACGAAGGTATTTTGCGTAAAACAGATAACGGCTGGGAACATTCAGGCGACGCAGTGGATGTGGCCCTGCGTGCCATTGCATACAAAGCAGGGAAGAACCCCGCTTATTTTAAAGAAGGGGCTGAAGTGGTTGAAATGGTGCCGTACGAATCAGAGAATAAGTTTTCGGCAGTGTACTTCCGTTATAAAGGGCAACTTCGTTTTGTAATGAAAGGCGCAGTGGAAGTGGTGGCAAAGGGATTGACACACGGAACCGATAAACAGGTGCATGAAGAATCAGAACAAATGGCTGCTGAAGGTTACAGGGTAATTGCACTGGCTGCCGCAGTTGTTGAAGATACATCTATTGAAAACTTACCTGCACTGGATCTGCTGGGTCTTGTGGGTTTGATTGACCCGTTAAGGCCCGAAGCTGTTGAAGCGGTAAAAGGGTGCAGGCAGGCGGGCATCAGGGTGGTAATGGTTACAGGGGACCATCCTGCAACGGCATTGGCTATTGCAAAGAACCTGGGTTTGGCGCAAGATGGCAAATCAATTATTACAGGCGCTGAATTAGCAAGTTTAGAAAAAGTAAGTGCGGACCATATTGCTTTGCGCATTAAAGATAAAAATGTGTTTGCCCGTGTAACCCCATTGCAGAAACAAAAGATTGTGGAGGTGATGAAGGGTGACAGAAATTTTGTGGCTGTAACAGGCGATGGCGCAAATGATGCGCCTGCGTTAAAATCTGCACATATTGGAGTGGCCATGGGCAGCGGTACCGACCTGGCAAAAGAAGCATCTTCCATTATTGTTACTGATAACAATTTTGCATCTATAGCAGCAGGAGTGGAAGAAGGCCGGTTTACATACGATAACCTGCGCAAAATTATTTACCTGCTTATATCAACGGGAGCTGCCGAAATCCTTACGGTGGCATTGGCGCTTTTTACCAATATGCCTTTGCCTTTTCTTGCCGTGCAGTTACTGTGGCTTAACCTGGTAACAAACGGCATACAGGATATTGCGCTTGCATTTGAAAAAGGCGACCCTGAGGCCATGAAGAAACCACCACGTGACCCTGAAGAAAATATTTTTGACCGGCTGATGAACCTTCAGATTGTTGTATCAGGTATTGTTATTTCAGCAGTGGTTTTTGTTACATGGTACCACCTGCTAAATAATTTGAACTACGATGAAAAGCATGCCCGCACAGTTGTAATGATGCTGATGGTATTGCTGCAGAATTTTCATGTACTCAACTGCCGTTCTGAAACAAAGTCGCTTTTTAAAATACCGCTGAAGAACAATTATGTGTTGCTTGCGGGCATTATTGTAGCGCAGTCAGTACATATTTCCGCTTCATATATCCCCGGCCTCAGCGATACCCTGCACCTTGAACCGCTTACTTTTAATGAATGGCTGTTTTTAATACCGGATGCAGCCATTATTTTAATTGTAATGGAAATATTTAAATGGTGGTGGAGGAGAAAATACAAGCTGAACAAAATTCAGCCCGCGGTTTTATAGTCAATTTCCGGGGGTGGCCCAGTCCCAGAGTATCACTTCCCAGTCGTCGGTAGCATCCTTGTAACGGTGTATGGTTTTAAAGCCCGCTTTTGCATGCGCCCTTAACGAACGCTGGTTGCGTACAGATACTTCAGTAAGCACAAAATCATATTGCAGGCTGTACAGCTCCCGGTGCTTTTCATAAAGCATTTCAAATATCCCTTTGCCCCTGTAAGCTTTGGAAACACATATTTGCCCGATAATATAATATTTGTACTGGCTGATGGGGCGGTTGTTAAACTGCGCTTTATCAAATTCATTAAACATAGGCACCAGTACAGGTACCAGGTCACGGCATTCTTTCAGCATCACCAGTGCATAGGCAATTACTTTATCATCATCTTTTACAATAACGGACGGGGAAAGCCCGTGCATTTGTTTCAGTACGTCAAAACTGTGGTGCACCGTTACAAAGCCCTGGCCCTGCAATTCATCTTCAGTAATATT
>JANRKT010000058.1:0-25774 GCA_033763355.1 Chitinophagaceae bacterium
GAAAAGTTGACCTGGTAAAGATTAGAATAAAGGCGGTTGAACAACTGGCTTTTTATATCCCCTGCTTCAAATATGGGGTAATTTTCAAAAGTTGACCGGTAATAAGTGAGGCCCCAGTCAATCCTTTTTCTAAGGTTCTGGAAACTCATCAGGTAATCATTGTCCCTGAGATTTGCCGATAAACGGAACCCCCCGGAGAATTTAACGTCTTCAAACAAATCAGATACGCCCATGCGTACAATACCATTAAGTGATTCTGAATTGGAGAGATAAACTGGCCCCGCCCCGCCTGCATAAGGCTGAAATCGGTTTACCAGCACACTGTTGTTAAATCCGGCTACAACATAATCAGAAGAGAACCTCAAACGATAATCGTATAATTTTGCAGTTTTTAAAACTGGCTCTTCCTTCATCATTTCTTCTGCTTCAAAAATAGAAACAGCGCCTGAATCTCTTTTTTCATTTTCAAACTCTGTTTGGAAAATATCTTCTTTTGCAGCCGAATCAGCCGCAACGGCTTCTTTATTAAAAACAGTTGCCTGGCCCGTAGCCTGTTTTTCCTGCTCCATTACTTTTTTAATGTATTCGGTAGGCCTTGCATTTACATTACGCCTTTTCAATACATCTTCATTTACTTTAAGCTTGTATAAAAACTTAAGGTCGCCTTCCCTTCTTGTTTCGCTTACCTGGTTATTGTCGCCGGCGCCGCGTGTTTCCAGCAAACCGCTCTGGTAATTGGTAATCGGAAAGGAATAGGCGCTGTCTGTTGTAACTGAAATGTAACCTATTGAATCAGGTTCTGATTTTCCCCATGCTTTTAAGGTAGAATCCAGTTCTGCAGGCTCAGGGTTTCGCAGTATTTCCTCGCCAATTTTAAACAGGGTATCAAGCCCTGCCCTCCTGGTAGTAAAGAAACCTGCATAGCGGTTGCCGATTCCGTTTTCAGCGCTTACGAAAGTAAAGTGGTTTACATTATACTGCAGCGGAAAACGTGCATCGCTGTATTTTAATTTAGTAAGCTGGGTAATTTGTTTGAATTCGCTTTTGTTCCAGTTGTCAACCAAAAAAATATTAAAGCGGTTCTTTGAAGGCATTACGGTATCTCCTTTCGGCGCTTCGCCATAAGGACGGTTGGATGCAAAGATGATCCCCGTTTTGCTGGGAAAAGCAACAAAGGATGCATCAAGGTCATCATAGGGGTCGTTGGTAATTTGTTCAGCTGTTTTCTCCTGGATTTTGTAAACAAAAATATCCGACTGTCCGTTTTTTACAGCGCTTAATACAAGCGTATTGGCATCCAGCATAAACTTGGCATCCTGTATTACCTGGAAGCCTTCAATTTCCTGTTTAAATATCTTGATGCGTGCCACCACATCATAAATAAACATTTTTATTTTGGCCTCTTCATTATACACCACCAGCAGCCTTGTGCCTTTGGGGTCCCATGCCATAAAGGGATAGTTGGGGTTCAGCTCATCCTGGTTGTTGCGTACACCCGCTTTCAATAAAATTTTTCTTTTTTCAGAAAAGTCTTCAAGCTGCACACAGTAAATGCCTTTTTTATATTCTACAACAGCGTAGGTGTTGTTGCGTGCATTTGGGTTGGCGTTAAAGCGGTAATAATCAAGATTGGATTTTGTTTCTTCTATAGCAACCACATTACCCCTTGGCGCATTGCGGCGGGCCCTGAGGTCTTTCAGGTATTTGTCGCTTTCCTTCTCCATAAACTCGGAGAGCAGGGTTTTGAATTTCTTTTTGGTAACACGCTGGCTGGCGGTATTTAAGCTTTTATAAATGCGGCTCAGGTAAAGGAAATAGGTAACATTGTCTTTCCTGTAATTGTCAGCAATAAAACGCCAGAAGGCATGGCCTGCAAGACGGGGCTTCTTAAATGCGAAGTGGTAAAAGTTTTTATAATTTCCTGAAAGCAGTTCGGATTTTAATTCATCATCCAGCGTGGGGCTCCAGTTTTCTGCGGCATAAGATACATAGCCATCAGTAAGCCATTTGGGTAAATCAAGCAGGGCCTGGTTGCCGGCAAATTCCCCCAAATCATCCCCAAATAACAAATTATCTACAAGTATCCTTGCAATGCCTTCCCTTATCTGGCGGCGGAGGTTATTCAGGTTCCCGTCAAAATATACAACAGCTTTGTTGTTTACCAGTTTGGTAACGCCGCCGGTATTCTGCCAGTCAATGCCTATACCAATGTTGGATTGCTGAAGGTCGGCAAAGTTGTTATACACTACAATATTTGCCCTGCGCTGCAGGCCGTATTCTACAAACTCTTCCAGTTCGGGAAGTTCTTTTTCTGCAATTTGTGCTGCCTGTTTGCCGAGGGCAAGGCCACCCTGACTGAAGTAACTGTTGAAGTTTTTGGTTTGGTAATAACGCCAGGTGAATTTTTTGTATTGAACCCTGTTTTTACCGAACTCCACTGCATTAACCTGTGCAAAACCGGATTGAGAAATCAGAAATAACAACAAAGCCCCAAAGATTTTTCTCATAGAACCTGAATTCATGATTAACTGTCTGAAATTAGCGTAAAATTATTCCTCTTAATATATTAAAATTAACGCTTTTAAGGTACAAATTAGCACATATGCTGAACGTTAAAATTTTCACATTTAGCCCCATTGCCGAGAATACATATCTCCTTTATAACGAAAATAAAGAATGTATAATTATTGACCCCGGATGTTATACGGATAAGGAAAGAGAAGAGTTGCTGCAATTTATCAGGATTCACAAACTTGTTCCGGCGTTGCTTCTTAATACCCATTGCCACTTAGACCATGTGTTTGGGAACAAATTTGTTCATGAAGAATTTGGGTTAACGCTCCACATTCATCCGGAAGAAAAACCAGTTCTTGATTTTGCCCCTGCAGCAGGGTTAATGTGGAACCTGCCGTTTGACAATTACCAGGGGGAAATCAATTACCTGGAGGAGGGAGAAACAATAAAGATCGGGGATGATGAACTTGAAATCCTGTTCACACCAGGTCATTCGCCCGGCAGCATCAGTTTTTATTGCCGCAAACAAAACTTTGTTATCAGCGGTGATGTATTGTTCAGTTTAAGCATAGGAAGAGCAGATTTACCCGGTGGAAATTTTAATGTGCTTGCAGAGAGTATCCGTAAGCAATTGTACACTTTACCTGATGAAACAATTGTGTATCCCGGCCACGGCCCTGAAACAACAACCGGCTTTGAGAAAGCAAACAACCCTTTTGTAAAGGCTACCGGATGAATTTTCCGATAAAGGGAAGTTTCTGAAATTCTTTCTTTTCAATTTTCAGGATGAAAATTACAAATGCGGTGAGAAGTAAAAACCCAAACAGGTGTGTCCACCATACCGAAGGGGAAAACTTCCTGAACAACTGGTGCAACAAAAAAAGTAAGATACAGATAACAACATAGGCGCTGAGTTTCTTCCATGCATAAGGTATGGGGTAATGTTTCTGCCCCAGCCTGTAACTGGCCACCATCATAAACCCGTAACAAAGCAGGGTGGCAAAGGCACATGCCACATAACCCCAGCGTGGAATAAAAATATAATTAAAGAGTACTGTGATAACGGCCCCGCCAATGGTAATGTACGCCCCTGTTAAATTTTTATTGGTAAGTTTATACCAGATGGAAAGGTTGTAATAAGCGCCAAGACAGATTTTTGCCAGCATTAGTACCGGCACCACTACCAGCCCCTGCAGGTATTCAGGGTGTTTGCGGATGCCCATAAAATATTTCCAAAAGTCAAGAAACAACACCACAGCAAGAAAACATACACAGCAGGTAATCACAAAAAACTTCATTACCCGTGCATAGGTTTTGGGTGCATTTTCATCGCCTGATTGTTTAAAAAAGAAAGGTTCGGCCCCCATCCTGAAAGCCTGGATGAACAACACAATCAATACAGCTAATTTATAATTGGCGCTGTAAATGCCATTGGCAGATTTTGCCGCCCCCACACTGCCGTTATGCAGGTGAACAATCATAAACCTGTCAATAGTTTCATTAACCATTCCCCCGAAGCCAACAATAATAAGCGGTGCAGAGTAAAGCAGGATTTCTTTGAGCAGCGGTTTGTTAAATGAAAACCGGAAGGATAAAAGTTCCTTTCCCAGTAACAGCAGTGTAACAGCGCTTGCAATTAAATTGGCAAGGAATACATAGCCCAGGTCAATATCCGGGTTATAAAGGACAGACCACATGTTGCCCGCCTTTTTTTCATACTGGCCCTTGCACCAAACCAGGAAAAAAATAACAAGGCCCACATTAATGAGGATGTTAACAATTTTTATGGCTGCAAATTTCCTTGGCCTCCCTTCATACCTCAGTTTTGAAAAAGGCAGCACAGCCAGTGTATCCAGGGCCACAATCCACAGCACCCATTTTACAAATTCCGGGTGCTTATCCAGTTTCATGAATGATGCAAGCGAAGAAACCGGCGCCATCAATACAACTACCAGCATCAACGTGGTAATCATTATGCTTGTTGAGGCGGTATTATAAACCTCTTTTTCAGGATGAAGGGTGGAGAAACGGAAATAGGAAGTTTCCATCCCGTAAGTGAAAACAATGTTAAGAAAAGCAGCGGCTGCAAAAAGGATAGAAATGTCGCCATATTGTTCTGAGCCATATATGCTTGTCAGCAGGGGGGTGAGGAGATAATTCAGGAAGCGGCCGAAAATATTGCTGAAACCGTACCAGAAAGTTTGCCCTGCAAGTTTTTTTATGCTGCTCAAAAAAATGATTTAGTGACAAAAATAGGATGTTAAGGGGCATCCCGCAGTATTGAAGCAATTGCAATACCAAAATTATTTTTCATGCAACCCAAGGAGCAATAACTTTATCTAAGTTAATACCGGCCTCATATCAGCTTTTTTAGCCGGAACAGCCATATTAAATTAAAACCAAAAAAAGACGGATGAAATGAGCTCTGAAATTACCTGGCTATCAAAGTCAAGCCGGCAGCGGGAATATGGCAGAAGAAAAACTAAAAATATACAAATGAAAAAGTTTATTGTTGTTTTGGGTAGTTTGTTTCTGTTGTTCCTGGAAGCATCAGCACAGGATACAGCCACAACTCAGGCTGGCGCTGCATCAACAGACGCCATTGCCAATTATAAGTCTTACGAAGGCACGGTGGAGTTTCAAAAAACAAAGCAACCTGCCACTATTATTGAATTTCCTTTTCCACCTGATGTAACGGAGGGCGCCATTAAAAACCACTTTAGCGGGATGGGTATAAAAGTAAAAGAATACAAGGGCTTCATGCTGGCTAAGGGCATAAAGCTCTCTGCATCTGATGCAGACTTTAAAGATGTTTATTATAAGGTGGAGAGAAAAAGCAGGAAAGAAAGGGATATATCCATGGTATATGTAATCACCGCAAATCCCGAAGAAAACATCAGTACCAAA
The DNA here is from genome assembly GCA_033763355.1 of Chitinophagaceae bacterium. Taxonomy (GTDB): domain Bacteria; phylum Bacteroidota; class Bacteroidia; order Chitinophagales; family Chitinophagaceae; genus JANRKT01. The sequence continues at coordinate 5,422 of JANRKT010000058.1, forward strand.
ACGTCCACGGGAGGGGGGGCTGCACTATTTACCATTGCTGCCGGCACAGCCGGTTTTGTAGAAGGGCTTGGCCCGCATATAGATGCCCATAACCATGAATTGAAAATTCTGGAGCAGGAGGAAGGGCTGAAAAAAGCAGAGCGCAAATATAAAAACCTTGTAGAGGAAGCTGATGACCTGCAGAAAAGGAGGCAACGCATAGAAAAGGAAATAGAAGAGAACAAACAGAATATAGAAAAACAGGGAAAGGATGTTGAAAGGCAGAAAGGCATTTTACAGCAACTGATAACCAAAAGGAAAAAAACATAATGTAATAGTCAAACGATATATAGATCCGGCTTTGAAACTTAAAAGGTTTTAAAGCCTTTTTTATTGCGGCTGCGAAAACCTTTTATCATTCAGGAGGCTGTTGTCGGTAAGCGTTCTTAAAAAAGCAATGAGGTCGCTTTTATCCAGGTCAGAAAGGGGGATTTTATTTTTTACCAGCGGGTCAGTGGTCGGGCCGTTTACAACTCCGGTCCGGTAATGATCTATCACAGTGCTTAAGGAATAAAATCTGCCATCGTGCGTGTAGGGATAGGTGAGGTCAACGTTTCTCAGGCTTGGCACTTTAAACTTTAATGAATCTTCCGGTTTATTTGTTATCCTCATCCTGCCGATGTCATTTAAAGATGTCCTCAGGGGCAGGCCTGTGTTGCGGTAAGTCAAATCTGTAAACAAAGGCTCTGCATGACAGGAGGCGCAGTTGGCTTTAAAAATACTGTAACCGCTTTGTTCAGCAGTGGTAAATGCAGCTGTACCTTTTTTAACCTTATCATATTTTGAACCGGCGGATGTAATAAAACCCACAAATTGCGCAATGGCTTTCAGCATACGCTGGGAGCTGATGTCAGCATCACCAAAAGCAGCTTTAAACATTTTTTGATATTGTTCATCCGCTTTCAGTTTATTAATAACATTATCCACCGTTTCTGCCATTTCATTGGGAGCTGTAATAGGGGCCAGCGGCTGCACTTCAATGTGGTTGATGCCCCCATCCCAATGCAGTTCTTTATGCCATGCCAGGTTGAATAAACCGGGCGAATTGCGGGTAGTAAACTGGTTGTTGAAACCATGGCTCAGGTCATGATCGAAAGTGGCGAAAGCTGCAAACTGCTGGTGGCAGGAGGCACATGGAAAATTGCCGTCTTTGGACAAACGGCCGTCATAAAACAGTTTCCTGCCCAGTTCAAATCCTTCTTTGGTTAAAGGGTTTGATGAAAAAATATTTTCAGGCTGAGGGAAACCATCGGGTACTTTAAACTCCATTGGAGTTGGTTTTGCCACCACATCTTTTTTGCGGCATGCTTCGCCGCCTGCAATAAACATTGCAATCAGTACAACAAATGATATGGTAATCCTCCACTTCATTACTGTTCAATAATAGCTGTTGCTGTAAACATCGTAGCATAATTGTCTGCATACTTCAGGGCCAAACCACCGGGTGTCATCCATGTAGCCTGCGCCGATATGGGCAACTGATGCACACCACTGAACCATTTGTCAAGGTCTGCCTCAATCACCAGCTCTTTTACTTTGTTTTTCTCCAACGCCAGTTCCTTTCCTCCGGGAAATGATAAATTAATGAAACGCTGTGTTTTTTCATTGGCTTTAAAACCGCCGATATGATATTCAAAAAAATTGTCTGTTGCAGTTGAAAATGAAGATGTGCCTTCCAGTTTTGCCATGATGTAGCCGGTGTTCCAGGTCCAGAACATTCCTTTGGCAGGATCAAGGTCGCCGGCTTGTGCGCCGCTTACATTGCGGGCACTGTCAACACCCACCCAAAAAGAAATGCTGCTGAATTTATTATTGGCCAGCTTAATAATGAAAGATTGTGTAGCGGTATTGGAAGCATCTACCAGGTGGTAACTTTCTTTTTCTTTAGCAACAGATGTGCCCTTTTGCAAACTGAAATTACTTGTATAAAATTTAAACTGGTTTACATTAAAATCTTCACCAAGGGCATTGAAATATTTTTTATTGAGTGACAGTGGCTCGCCGTTGGCTTTTATTTTAAAACTTACTTTCAGGGAGTAGCTGACATCCTCATTGCTGCTTTCTTTACGGCAGCTGAAAAGGCTGCTTAACAGAACAGCAATTATAAAAAGTCGTGCAAGTGTTTTCACTGGTTTATTTTTAATGGTCTCCTAACCTTAATTTTTTACGGCCCGCTTTAACCTCTGCTTTCTGCTTTTTAAATTCTAATCTTTTTTCTTTTGCCAGTTTGCCGGGCTTTGTAGCTATCCTCAATTTCTTTTTATGCAGGGCCTGCTCAATTAACTGATTCATTTTCTTAACCACCTGTTGCCTGTTGCCCAGTTGTGATCTTTCAGTTTGGGATTTTACAAGCAGGAACCCTTCAGAGGTAATCCTGTTACGGAGTTTCTCCGTTACCAGTTGCTTTTGTTCAACCGTCAGGAGCTGTGATTGCTGCACATCAAAATATCCTTCCACCATCGTTTCCACCTTGTTCACGTTTTGCCCACCCTTGCCCCCGCTGCGTGCCGTTTGAAATGTAATTTCTCTGCTTATATCTATCTTCATTGCTTAAAATTACAAATTAAGGGCGCATTTAAAAGATGAGGGCGGTCATACAAAGGGTTAAAGATGCATCGGTAATATCCGATGGGGTGCTAACAGGTTCAATACAAGGGGGTTTGCTGGTATTATTGGGTATTGAAGATGCCGATACGCAGGAAGATATTGAGTGGCTGAGCGCCAAAATAGTAAACCTGAGGATATTTAATGACAATAACGGGGTAATGAATGTTTCAGTAAAAGAAACCGGGGGCGACATATTGCTGGTAAGCCAGTTTACTCTTCACGCATCAACTAAAAAAGGCAACCGGCCATCTTATATACGTGCCAGCAAACCGGAGTTTGCCACACCCATGTATGAAAAGATGATTGTGCAATTAGAGAAAGACCTTGGTAAAAAAATACAAACCGGCGTATTTGGAGCGGATATGAAAGTGCAGTTATTGAATGACGGGCCGGTAACAATTGTGATGGATACAAAAGCGAAGGAGTGATGTGCAGGTTTTGTGGTTTGAAAACGGGGAAATGAAAACCCTTCCGGCGGTTGAGAGGGGCATGGTCCGATGGCGTCCCCGGCAGCGGTTAAACAGCGGAACATAAAAAAGTTTATATGGATATTACACTCAAACAGGCGCAGCAGCAAGTGCATGAATGGATCACTACGGTCGGGGTGCGATATTTCAGCGAGCTGACCAATATGGCTATTCTTACTGAAGAAATGGGGGAACTGGCCCGCATCATGGCCCGCAAATACGGAGATCAATCGTTTAAGGAAAGTGATAAAGGAAAGGACATAGGTGATGAAATCGCTGACGTATTGTGGGTATTAATCTGCCTTGCCAACCAAACGGGGGTTGACCTGACAGATGCATTGCAGAAAAATTTTGAGAAGAAGAATATGAGGGATGGTGAGAGACATAAGCAAAATGAAAAACTAAATCCCCTATCCCCTAAAGGGAAGTAAAAATTTTTTTATGAACGACACTCCCCAGCATATTAAAGACCTTCAGTTAAAACTATGGCTTTCCAAAACGCCGGGAGAAAGGCTTTACCAGTTTCTTAAAGATAACGGTGACATGATGAAGGCCCTGATTGAAACCAAAAAGAAATTAAACATTCCTCTTGGTGATCTTGATTTTGCAGGCGAATACCTGGCTAAGCAGAAAAAATCTGCCAACAAAACCACCTGATGTTCCATCACTCTTTTACAGCATCGTAAATCTCCATCCATTATCTTTGCGCCTCAAAACCCAACCGGGTTAAATTGCAGTTATGGCCACAGACAACAACAAATTCCAGGCAATTATTTCCCATGCCAAAGAGTATGGCTTTGTGTTTCCCAGCAGCGAAATTTATGATGGGCTTAGCGCAGTTTATGATTACGGCCCTTGGGGCAGTGAGCTGAAAAAAAATATCCGTGACTACTGGTGGAACAACATGACCCGCATGCACGACAACATTGTGGGCATTGATGCAGCCATTTTCATGCACCCCACTACCTGGAAAGCATCCGGCCACGTTGATAATTTCAGCGACCCGATGATTGACAACAAAGACAGTAAGAAAAGATACCGTGTAGATCACCTGATAGAGAGCCATGCCGAAAAGCTTGCAGGCGAAGGAAAACAGGATAAAGCCGATGCACTGCTTGCGCAAATGGATAAGCTTTTAGCCGGCAATGATTTCGCCGGATTAAAAGACCTGATTGAAGTCAATAAGATTGCCTGTTCAGTGAGCGATACAGTAAACTGGACAGATGTAAGGCAGTTTAACCTGATGTTCTCCACAGAATTTGGTTCTACTGTATCAGCCGATGATGAAGACAACAAGGTGTATTTAAGGCCTGAAACAGCGCAGGGTATTTTTGTAAACTTCCTGAACGTGCAAAAGTCAGCGAGGATGAAAATACCTTTTGGTATTGCACAGGTGGGCAAGGCTTTTCGCAATGAAATCGTGGCGAGGCAGTTTATTTTCCGTATGCGTGAATTTGAGCAGATGGAAATGCAATTTTTTATTAAACCAGGTTCGCAGAAGGAATGGTACGAATACTGGAAACAGGAAAGAATGAACTGGCACCAGAGCCTCGGTTTCCCGGAAGATAAATTTCGTTTTCATGATCATATAAAGCTGGCGCATTATGCGGATGCGGCAGTTGATATTGAATACGAATTCCCCATCGGATGGAAAGAAGTGGAGGGCATTCACTCCCGTACAGATTTTGACCTGAAGAACCACCAGGAATACAGCAAAAAGAAAATGCAGTATTTTGATAACGACATCAATGAAAGCACCGGCAAACCTTACGGCAATTATATCCCTTACGTAATTGAAACTTCTATTGGTTTAGACAGGATGTTCCTGCTGACCTTATCACACTCTTATGAGGAAGAGAAATGGGCAAAAGATGACGGCAGCGAAGACAGCCGGGTATTGCTGCGCATTCCGCCTAAGATTGCACCCATAAAGCTTGCTGTGCTGCCATTGGTGAAGAAAGATGGTTTACCCGAAATTGCAAGAGACATCATAAAAGAATGCCGTGATGATTTTTACAGCTTTTATGAAGAGAAGGATACCATTGGTAAACGTTACCGCCGCATGGATGCAATCGGTACGCCTTTCTGCATTACTATTGACCACCAGACCAAAGAGGATAACACCGTGACCATCCGCTACAGGGATACGATGCTGCAGGATAGGATACCGGTTGCTAAGGTAAAAGAGATAGTGAAGGGGAAGATAAAATAAAAGCCGGGAAAGCCAGAAAGACAGGAAGTCGGAAAGTAAAAGATTTTTTTTGATTTTGTATTAATCCGGGGTTGATATAACTCCGGATTTGTTGTTTCTATATTTTTCCCCTCAGTTTCATATATGCTATTCCAAAAATTTCTTTCAGGTAAACCGACCACTGGTTGAATGAATATGGGGAAGGAAGCAGTTTCTCCCAGCTGAACTGTGCGTCTGAAGGTATCATTAAATAAGCGCAGGGATAGGATTTTATTTCCATGCCTGCTTTTTTGAAAACTGCCGAAGCACGGGGCACATGAAAGGCTGAAGTAATGAGCAGGTATGGCCCGGTGAGTTGTAATGAATCCAGCAGCCGTTTGGAGAAAGCGGCATTCTCTTCCGTATTGCGTGAATTTCTTTCTGTAATAATATCTTTTTCTGGAATACCCAGTTCAATTAGATTGGTTTTTACAAAATCTGCTTCACGGAAATTGGTTTTGGTAATGGATGCACTGCCTGCAGACACCACAATCTTTTTAATATGCCCTTTTTTATACAGCCTTGTGGTTTGTATAAACCGGTCGCTGGTCATATTAAAGTAAGCCTGGTTGTTTTGTTTGTCATATGCAACGAAGCCGCCCAGAACAATACCTGCGGAATACACTTCGCCTGCCTGCAATTCGGTTTTGGGTTGCTGGTAACTGATGATGAGCCTTGCAATTACATAAGGGTTGGAGAAAAATAAAAACAGGATAAGGCTGGCAATAAACATTCTCTTTTTTCTTACCGGCTTTTTTGTGGCTAGTCCCCATATAAACAGCAATAAGATCCACAAAAAAGGGTTTAGAAAAAATGCGAAGATTTTGGAAAGTATGAACATGAAACAGAATGTGGTTTGATTTATATTTCCTTTTTATACGCCAAATTGCTGCAGGTGGTGGTCAAGATGTTTATAAGTACCCTTGCTCCATTCTTCTTTTGTGAGTTTGCCAAAAAAAGGATGGGGTTCACTGGTCATGTTGCCTTCGGTAAAACTGTTTATCATGTCAATCAGTGAATTTTTTTCTTTTTCAAAATCCTTTGCATCTGTAATAACAAATGATTTATCAGTGGGCAGGCTGCGTTTAAAAGGTTTATCGTTATACAAGGTTTTTTTAAAGAAAGGGCCTAAAAGTTTTATGATAAAACTTCCTTTTAATTTATGTTTTCCCAGCGCTACTCCCATCGGCATCTGGCAATGCGCCAGCATCTGCGCCACATCCATTTTGCCCCATTGCCGCAGGGTTTGGGGACTGAGTTTATTGATGCGGTCAATGATTTCTTTTTTTACTGACGTGTCAAAAAGGTTTTTTACTTCCATAAATCAGTCTGGTTTATTTTTCAAAATATGGTACCTGGTCGTTTGAAACAGTTTCTTTCTGTTCCCAGTATGCTGGCGTAACCACATGCCCGTCAGTTGTGCGCAACAGTCTTCCGAAGATAGCATTAGTGGGATTAAACATTACGTCTGTTACACCAACAGTAAAAGTTTCAGGAGGTTTAATTTCGGTTGTTGCTGTTTCTCCTTCTGCTGGTTTTGCTGCAGCTTTTGGCGGGGGAGAAGGAACTATTACAACCTTATATTTATTAAACTCCAGCAATTGCTTCAGAAAAGCAACCCTTTCAGTTGAAGCGTTTCTTTCCACGATGGCGCATTTCACGCCGCCTAATTCTTCGAATTCGTGATTTTTATTGATGGCCATATTTAATTTTCACCGGTGAGAAATGAGTTCGCAGAGGAACCGCAGGGTCAGCTCAGCGTTAACTCTTTTTCTCAGCGGTTAATTTTTATTTAACCAAAGAGTATATATATTGGTACGCTCCGCTCACCAATCCTGTTATGACAATACCTCCCACACAAACCGCCATGGCAATTTTGGGAGGCCATGCAACATCAAGTTTCTGAATAGGGTTCTCATTTTCATCCATGAACATGGCTTTTATTATTCTTAAATAATAATACAAAGATATTACCATGCTGAGCGAAGCGATTGTAATGAGCAGGTAATTGCCCTTTCCTGCCCCTGCAAGCAGTAAAAAGAATTTACCAAAAAAACCTGCCGTTGGGGGAATGCCTGCAAGAGAAAACAATGCAATAGCCAGCACCCAGCTCAGCAGCGGATTGGTTTTATAAAATCCTTTGTAATCAGCAACAACTTCTTTTCCTGTTATACTGCTTACCAGGCTGATGACACCGAATGCAGCAAGATTGGAGAAGATATAGATCATGATGAAATAAATAACAGAAGCGCTGCCTTCTGCTGATTGCCCGGTAATGCCAACCAATACAAAGCCTACCTGTGCAATAGATGAAAAAGCAAGGAAGCGTTTCATGTTCTGCTGCCGTAAGGCAAACAGGTTACCAATAATCATGGTGAGTACTGATAAAAGAAAGAGCATATTGTACCAGCTTTGCTGCAATGGACTGAAGACAGTATATAAAACAGATACCATCACAAAAAGGACCGAGCCTTTTGAGACGACAGATAAATAAGATGTAACCGCCACCGGCGAACCTTCATATACATCTGCCGTCCACAAATGAAATGGAACTGCAGAAATTTTAAAGCCAAAACCGGCCATCAGTAAAATGAAAGAGAATACCTGGAGCGGGTTTCCGCTTAACTGTTTTGAAAGTTCAGCAAAACCCAATGTGCCTGCTGAGCCGTACAACATAGAAATACCAAACAGCAATAAACCGGATGAAAAGGCGGATGACATGATAAACTTCATTGCAGCTTCAGCTGAACGGCGTTTATCCAGGTCAAAATTTGCCAGTGCAGCCAAAGGGATGGTTGAAAGTTCAAGCCCCAGGTAAAACATCAACAGGTTCCGGGAAGAAAGCATAAAGAACATGCCAAGCAGGGTTGAGAGCATCAGCATGTAAAATTCGGGCACATGTTTGTGCTGTTTCAGCCAATGGTAAGATTGCAGCGAAATAATAAATGTACCGAGGTTGAGGATATTTTTTTCAAGCGCCAGCAGCGGATTGGTATAAAACATGTCACCAAACAATGCGCCTTCCTTTATCAAAAAGAACCCGGCAACAAGGTTAATAAACAACAGGATATTGACCAACCGGATAAAAGATTCATTGTCTTCAAGCTGAAATTCTGCCGTGCTTTCTTTCCTGCTTAATTTTATAAAAAGCAGGATAAAAATAATAAGGGTAACTGCCAATTCATGTTTCATCAATATGATAAAGCTTCCTGTCATCAGATCATTTGTTCCCTTCTATTTTGTTAATGATAACGCTGGTCCCCGGTTCAATTAAATCAGTAAGCCAGAACGGGGCTATGCCAATAGCAATTATTCCTGCAATGAGCAAAACTGAAGCAAGCCTTTCATTCCATGTTGCGTCGGCAACGTATATATTTTCACTGTTTTTCAAAGGCCCCATAATCACACCGCCAATGGCCCGTAAAATATAAACGGCTGTTACTACTATTGAGGCGCATGCAATAATGGTAGCGATACGGTAAAACGCACCGGCTTTCTCCCAGCTTCCCATGAAGACCGTCATTTCTGCAACAAAACCGCTGAAACCTGGTAATCCCAGGGAACACAAACCTGCAATAACAAACACGGCAGAAATAAAGGGCATTACCTTCAGCAGTCCTCCTAATTGTGTAACCTGCCTTGAATGTGTTCGGTCGTATATCATGCCAATGGCAGCAAAGAAAAGGGCTGTCATTAACCCGTGTGAAACCATCTGCATTACTGCTCCGTTGATGGCGGTTTTGGTTAACATTCCTATACCAAGCAAAACAAAACCGCAATGGCTCACGGATGAGTAAGCATTGATGTATTTTAAATCAGTCTGCATCATGGTAGCGAAAGCCCCGTATAAAACAGCAATACATGCAAGCACAATAATTATGGTTGAATATTCATGCGCAGCATCAGGCATTAGGTAAGTGGCTACCCTCAAACAACCGTATCCGCCCAGTTTCATTGAAATGCCTGCCAGAAACATGGACGCAGCAGTGGGCGCTGAAGAGTGTCCGTCTGGTACCCAGGTATGAAAAGGGAACAATGCTGTAAAAATCCCAAACCCGATAAATGCAAACGGGAAAAATAATTTCTGTATGCCAACAGGAATATCAAGTTGTGCTATTTGCAAAAGATCAAAAGTATGTACCCCATTTACGTTTGTATTAAAATACAGCCCCGCTAAACCAACAAATACCAGTGCAGAGCCACCCATAAGCATCAGTGCCAGTTTCATTGCACTGTATTCCTTTTTTCCGCTGCCCCAGATACCGATTAACAAAAACTTTGGGATAACTGCTACTTCAAGAAAAAAGAAAAGTGTAAACAGGTCAAGCGAAATAAAAAAACCATATGCCCCAAGACTGAGAAAAATGAGCAGGGAAAAAAACTCTTTGTTTAAATGCTGCATCTTCCATGAAACCAGTACACCTGCAATTACAACAAATGCTGTAAGTAAAATCATGGCTATAGAAATGCCGTCCACGCCAACATGGTAATTGATGTTCAGCGGGGCATACCAGCTGTAGTTGCTTTGAAAAAGAAATGCGGATGTATTGCCTTTGTTTTTTTCCTGCAGGTACAAAAAAAGCAGAGTTAAACATAACATCAATTGAACAACCGACCCGGATAATGCAACAGACCTTACTTTTTTTATTCCTTTTACAGGCAGCATTGCAATAACTGTAAGCAGGGGAACTAATATAAGTAATGAAAGGTTCATTTTTTGCGAATGCTTTTTTTTACTTTTGATATTTTAACTTTTCAGGATTACTCCATCACTGTACTGAGTAAACTCTCCAAAAGTTTATGCTTAACAAGCCCTTACTATTTCCACCAATACAAAAAAACAATGGCCAGCGCAACAATTCCGCCAAAGAAATACAGGGCATAGCCCTGCACTTTGCCTGATTGTATGCCTTTTATAAAACCTGAAACCGCTGCAGTGGTATTGGCAATGCCATTCATCAGCCCGTCCACAATATTTTTGTCAATCCACGCAGCGGGACGGCCAATAAGATTAAAAATTATTTTTTTTGTAATGATGAGATACAGCTCGTCAACATAAAATTTCTTTTTTGTACCTGTGTAAAGTGCACCCAATTTCTTTGCATACTTTTCAGGGTATCCATTCTCATTCAGGAATAAATAAGTGGCAATGCCAATGCCCGTTAATCCCAGCAGGACAGGGGCAATGGAAAATAACAGGTTGAAATGTGTTTCCATGCTTTTTCCATCACTTGAGACAAATTTGCCGAAAGGAATAAAACCTGAACCAACTGTAAGAGCGGCAAGAACAATCAGCGGAAATTTCATTGCGTTGTTTCCTTCCTGGTGTAATGCCCTACCGCAATCCCCCTCCTTTGGAGAGGGGCGTTCAGTACTCCAGAAAACAGAAAAATAAAGCCGGAACATGTAAAAGGCTGTTAATCCCGAAATAAATAAAGCTATCCCGTAAACCAGTTTATCTGTATTCCATGATGCCAGCAGTATTTCTTCTTTGCTGAAAAACCCTGCAAAAGGCGGAATGCCTGCAATAGCAAGACATGCAATGAGGAATGTAATGTGGGTAATGGGCATGAATTTTCTTAAACCACCCATATCTTTTATTTCATTGCTGTGTACAAAATGAATAACAGCCCCGGCGCCAAGAAAAAGCAATGATTTAAAAAAAGCATGGGTAAACAAATGAAACATGGAAGCTGTATAGCCTAAACCTGCTTCACCACCATAACCGGATATGCCTAAAGCAAACATCATGTACCCAATCTGGGACATGGTAGAATAAGCCAGGATCCTTTTTATATCTGTTTGTGTACAGGCAATGATTGCAGCGAGCAATGCAGAAAACAAGCCGATGCCTGTAACGAGGTTTAATGCAGCCTGTGTAAGTGTGAACAATGGAAACAAGCGGGCCACAAGATATACACCTGCAACAACCATTGTAGCTGCATGTATCAGTGCTGAAACAGGAGTAGGCCCTTCCATGGCATCGGGCAGCCAGATGTGCAAAGGAAACATGGCGCTTTTACCTGCACCACCAATAAAGATTAAAGTCAGCCCCCATGTTAAAGCTGTTATGCCAATAAATGATGCCGTGGTTACTGCAATGAATTGTGAGGTTTGCTGTTCAGTTAATCTTTGTATAAGCGTACCGATATCAAGTGTTTCACCGTAAAATGCGAGGATAAGTATGCCTATGAGAAAACCAAGGTCAGCAAAACGGGTAACAATAAAAGCTTTTTTAGATGCAGCAACGGCAGAAGGTTTATCGTAATAATAACCAATTAAAAGATAAGAGGAAACACCAACCAGCTCCCAGAAAATATAAACCTGGAAAAGATTGGAAGAAGCAACGAGGCCCAGCATGGAAAAAGTAAAGAAACCGAGAAATGCATAATAAGTGGCAAAACGTTCTTCACCCTTCATATACCAAAGGCTGAAGATGTGCACCATCAGCGATACAAAAGTTACCACCACCAGCATCATCACCGATATGGGGTCTAAGATGATGCCCATATCAATGGAAACATTTTCAGAAAAGGAAAGCCAGGTGTATTTTAATGCGGTGACGGGTTGATATATTCCGTTTACTTTTCCCTTGACAAAAAAGTATTGGTAAGCGGTATATATGGCCAGCACTGTGGAAACAAGAAGTAACCCCGTTCCAATAATGCCTGAAGAGGTTTTCAGGTATTTTTTCCCGAAAAGCCCAAGTAATGCAAAACCTGCGAAAGGCAGCAATGGAACCAGGTATATGTATGATGAATAATTCATTTTTAATGTTTCATCTCTGTTGCATCTTCCACATCAATTGATTTATGGCTCCGGTATAAATTAATGATGATAGCAATAGCAACAGCCGCTTCTGCCGCTGCAATGGTAATGATAAAAATAGTAAAGAAGATGCCGTCCGGTTTATCAGGGTACAGGTATTTGTTGATTACAATGAAATTGATATTTACGGAATTTAAAATCAGTTCAACAGCCATCAGCATGGTAATCATGTTGCGGCGGGTAAATAAGCCGTACATGCCGGTGAAAAACAAGGCTGTGCTGACAAAGAGGATGTGGCTTACTGGTATTTCACTCATTTTTCTTCCGGTTTGTTTTTTATAGCAATTACAATACATCCGATCATGGCTGCCAGTAATAAAATACTTACCACTTCAAACGGTAATGCAAAACCATCCTTTCCTGTATCCAGCATCTGTATTCCGATCTGCGCAACAGTCCAACTGAAAGGTTTTCCGCTTGCAGTGAAACCATATTGCTGAATGATAGAATAAGTAAGTACAAAGCCAATTAATACTGCAATAATGGATGCAACCCTCCGCATTACAGGAGGCCGTTGCATTTCTTTCCCGGACTGCTGGGTGAGGAAAATAGAAAAGATGATGAGTACCACAATACCACCCACATAAACTATAATCTGTACTGCGGCAATAAATTCCATTTCAAGCCAGAAATACAATGCGGCTATGCCGATAAGCGAAAACAAGAGCCAGATAGCCGAACGGAAAATTTTTCTTGTGGTTACGGAAAGGATGCCTGCACCAAGTATAAATGCAGAGATGACATAAAATATGATTTGAGAAGGAGTCATCAGGTCATAAATTCCAAAAATCAAATCTTAAGAAACAAATAAAAGTCAAATTGCAATTGTCAATTGAAATTTTCTTTTGTTTAAAAGTTTTTAATTTTTGAATTTAATTGGTTCTTGTTATTTGAAATTTGTGATTTTTATTTTGTTATTCCACACCTTCCCGGATTTTTGACCCCGGGTTGTTTAATTTTTTTATCAGCTTGCTTCTGTCCGTCACACTATGCTCAAATGTCTGCGCCATTTTAATGGCATTGGTGGGACAGGCTTCGATACATAAATTACAAAGGGTACATAATTCGAGGTGATAAACAAATGTATCCAGGGCTTTTTTCTTTTTGCCTTCAGGCGATATATCAAATTTGGTAATAATTTTTATGGTTCCGTTGGGGCAGGCCAGTTCGCATGCCGTGCAGCCCGTGCAGGTATGTTCATTGTTTTCATCATGTATCATTACCACTTCGCCGCGAAAACGTTCAGGTAAAACAAGGCTGTCTTTATTATCAGGATATTCCTGGGTAATAATTTCTTTGTGATGTGTGAAATAATAACCGGTACGCCTCATGCCTTTAAGCAGGGACTTAACTGCACTGGAAACCTCTTTTATATATTTTATAATGTACATGCCCGGTATTTTGGATTTATAATTTCAGATCAAAACAATCTGAAACCGGCAATATTCAATCAAAAATGCCATCCCATTATTGCCATTAATGTAACCAGCAGTAAGTTAAACATACTGATGGGTAATAAATATTTCCACTCTAAATTCAGCAACTGGTCAATTCGCAACCTTGGAAAAGTCCAGCGGAACCACATGATTACGAATATCAGGAAAAATGTTTTTCCGAGGAACCACAAAGAGGAGGGGATGTAATCCATAATGCGGTTAAATCCTTCCCACCGCCCGATGTGCAGCGGCATCCATCCGCCGAGAAACAATGTGGCCCCGATGGCGCATGCAATAAATATGTTCACATATTCCGCCAAAAAGAACAAAGCGAATTTCATACCCGAATATTCTGTGTGGAAACCGGCAGTCAGTTCGCTTTCCGCTTCAGCAAGGTCAAACGGGGCACGGTTGGTTTCAGCAGTAATGGCTATAATAAAAATTACAAAAGAAATGATTACCGGAATGTGCCCTTTAAAAATCCACCAGCCGGTTTGCTGTGCGGCAATAATCTCAGATACCTGCAGGCTGCCGCTGAGTATAACGATTGAAATAATGGATAAACCAGCAGACAGTTCATAACTCACAATTTGTGCACCGCTGCGCATGGCGCCCAATAAAGAATATTTATTATTACTTGCCCATCCGGCCATCAGGATGCCGATAACCGAAACGGAAGAAATGGCTGCAACAAACAGCACACCTATATTGATGTCCCATATCTGGAACCCTTTGGCAAAAGCCAGCGGCGCCATAATAACCATTGATGTAATCATAACCAGAAAAGGGGCAAGATTAAATAAAAATTTATCAGCGCCATCGGGAGTGAGGCCTTCTTTTACAATCAGCTTTAATGTATCGGCAACAGTCTGAAACATACCTTTTGGGCCAACGCGGTTAGGTCCAAGGCGCACCTGCATGTAAGCAGAAACTTTACGTTCCATCATGATTAATACGAGGCCAAGAACGGAAAACAATGCAATTACACAAACGCCCACAATGATAAACTCAACCAATAAAGCAACTGAAGGGCTGAACGTTTGGTTCAGCCAGTTATGAATTGCATCCGATATGTTTTCTAAACCAGGCATGTCCCCTATCCCCTAAAGGGAGATTTTTTTCTTTTAATTTTTATAATGCCAATTCTGTTCTGTACTCTGCCACGGACATCCCTCTCATTTAATGGGCGGAGGATGCCTTACCTGTCAATATCCGGTATCACCAGATCCAAACTGCCCATAATCGCAATCAGGTCCCCGATCTTTTGGCCTTTCGCCATATGGTTTAATGCTGATAAATTTGAAAACCCCGGCGAACGGAATTTGATCCTGTATGGAGTTGTTCCCCCTTCACTAACAATATACACCCCGAATTCGCCACGTGCTGTTTCCACCCTGCTGTAAAATTCGCCTTTTGGTAATTTCAATACCGCTTTTGTTTTGGCCTGGAAATCACCTTCAGGAATATTGTCAATTAACTGTTCAATAATAGATAAAGATTCCCTCATTTCTTTCATCCTTATCATATAACGTGCAAAACAATCACCGCCTGTTTCAATAATTTCCTCAAACTGCAGTTTGCTGTACACTGCGTAAGGGTGTAATTTCCTGATGTCGCATTGTACTCCGCTTGCCCTTGCAACCGGCCCGCTGCAACCGTAAGAAATGGCATCATCCTTTGAAATAAGACCAATTCCTTTCATGCGGTTCTGAAAAATAACATTGCCCGTTACCAGTTCATCATACTCATCAATCTTAGATTTAAAGTGGCTGATGAAGGCTTTTACCCTTTTATAAAAATTGGGATGAAGATCGGTCATTACGCCGCCCGGCACCATGTAGTTCATGGTTAAACGTGTGCCGCAGGTTTCTTCCATAATGTCATTGATCATTTCCCTTTCACGAAAGGCATGAAAAAAAGGTGTTAAGGCGCCTACATCCATTGCCAGCGCACCCCACCACAACTGGTGTGATGCAAGCCTGGTGAGTTCATCCATTAATACCCTTATGACCTGTGCACGGGGTGGCACTTCAATTTGCAATCCTTTCTCCACGCACAAAGCGCAGCCGTGGTTGTTGATGTGCGATGAAAGATAATCCATCTTGCTGGTTACGTAAATAAATTGACGGTAACTCAGGCTTTCACACATCTTTTCAATTGAACGGTGTATATAACCAAGATGCGGCTCAATATTTTTTATGGTTTCTCCGCTGAGTGTAATAACAAGGTGAAGCACCCCGTGTGTGGAGGGATGTTGCGGGCCAACGTTGATGATCATATCGGCCTCACCGCCCTCCCGCTGTTGCGGGACAGGCCCTGAAGAGGGGAGTAAAGAAGGATCGTTTATTATTTCGGTTTCGCGGTACATACCTCACTCATCGGTCCCCTCTCCTTAAGGAGAGGGGAAGCCGGGATTTAGTTTATTAACTTTACCATTGTAATTAAGCATTTCAACTTTCAGGTCTCTATTCAGCATAGTTGTAATTTTTGCTATTCCCTTAGTGAGGGCCTGCTTTCTACAGCTTTATCATATTCACCGGGTCTTCAAAATCTTTCAGCAATGGGTTTTTCCCTTCCCATCCATCGGGCAAAACCAATAACCTTAAATCAGGATGATGGAGAAAGTTTACACCAAACATTTCATAAACCTCTCTTTCATGAAATTCTGCTGTTCTCCAGATATGCGATACTGTTTCTGTTACCGGACTGCTGCGGTTTAATTTTGATTTTACCACCAGTTCGTGACGGTATGTGGTTGAACTGAGGTGGTACACCATGGTAAGATGTGTTTTAAAGTCAGCACAGGTAAGACAAAAAAGATAATCAAAATTGAGTTCGGGATGATTGCGGAGCATTTCTGCTGCAGGCAGAAAATAATCAGGGGCAATATCAATATTTAAAAATTCACCGCTTTCTTCAAAGAATGCGGAAGGAATCAGTTCAGTAAGTTTTATTTTCAGTTCTTCCTTTGTCATGATCTGTTAAGCAACTTTCATGTCATTTCGTATCTGTTCCCTTGTCATTCCTTTTCTTATTTTTTCCTGTAGGGTTATCATTGCATGCAACAGCGCTTCGGGTCTCGGCGGGCAACCCGCAATGTAAACGTCAACAGGTATTACATGGTCGGCGCCTTTTACAACAGAATAAGTATTGTAAAAAAAAGGGCCGCCGCTTGTTGCACAGGCTCCCATTGCAACTACATATTTGGGGTCAGCCATCTGGTCGTATAATCGTTTTAATACGGGGGCCATCTTGTTTACTATAGTGCCTGCAATGATGATTACGTCTGCCTGTCTTGGTGTGGCCCTTGCCACTTCAAAACCAAACCTGCTCCAGTCATATTTTGCACCTGCGGCGCTCATCATTTCAATGGCGCAGCAACTGGTGCCGAATACCAGTGGCCACAAAGAATTGCTGCGTGCCCAATTGATTACATCATCCAGTTTGCTCAGCAGCACACCTCCTCCCGGAGTTTGATGCACCTGGCCGGGAAAAGCCTCCCCAACTCCTAAAGAAGAAGCCCCCCTGCCCCCCGAAGGGGGGATGAAAGAAGAATCCTGATTATTTGAAGAATTGCTCAATTCCAAAATTTTTAAAAAGTTCTCTTTGGGGATTCAGGGGGCGCTACTGCCACTTCAATGCACCTTTTTTATGTGCGTATAAAAATCCCATAAAGAGTATGAAAAGAAAAATCACAATTTCCACGAATGCGGGCCAGCCCAGTTTTTTTACCACCACTGCCCAGGGATATAGAAAAATCAGCTCCACATCAAAAATCAAAAAGATAAGTGCAAAAAGATAATAGCCCACATTAAATTGTATCCAGCTTGGGCCACGTGTGGGTATGCCACATTCGTAAGCCTCTCCCTTTTGTTTGTTCTTTGTTGCTTTTAATACCAGTTTGGAGAGCAGGATAGCAATGCCCGAAAAAGCAATTGCAGCAATCATTAAAACGATAAGCGATGAAGCACCCATAGGGCAAACAGCTTTTTACGAATATAAGAAGTTAATGAGAAAAATGGTGTTATAAAGCGATTAAACGTATCGGTGATCTGCTGCAAATTTTATCCGTATAATTCCTGGTGTATGGATTTTCTGTCGTAGCCCATTTCCTGTATTCTTTTTTTGGCTTCATCAATCATGTTCTTCCACCCGCAAAGAAAAAAATAAGCGGGTTGTTTTTCTTGCGCCAGCTGTTCATAAATGGGGTGCACATAACCTGTTTTGCCTGCCCATTCCTCTCTTGATAAAGTGGGCAGGTAATGAAATCCCGGAAGGTTATCCTGCAGTTCCATCATTTCTTCGTAATACAGCAGGTTGTTTTTTTTGCGGCAGCCAAAAACGAGGTAAATATTTTTATGCGGAATGTTGTGGTCTTTAATATAATGCAGCATGCTCCTGAAAGGTGCGACGCCGGTTCCGGTGCAGATGAGGAACAAGTCTTTGTCTAAATTTTCCGGCAGGGTAAACACACCCTGCGGCCCGCGAAATACCACTTCAGTGCCTTCCTTTACATCGTTGAAAAGATAACCGGACCCGGGTCCGCCATCAAGCAGTACTATTACCAGTTCATAAGAATTGCTTCCATCGGGCCAGGAAGCTATCGAGTAACTCCGCCATCGCTTATTTACTTTTTCATGTATGGGCAGGTCAAGTGTAACAAACTGTCCCGGTTTAAAGTCAAATTTCTCCAGCTCAGGAACCTGAATGATAAAACGGCGTGTTTGTTCTGCTTCTTCAAGTATCCCGGTAACTATTCCTTTCCGCCAGGGCTGTACTGCCATGAAAAATAAATTTCAGGGAAAGTACAAAACAAGAGTGAAAAAACAATTTTAAACCGTGAAAGAGGATTGGCTGTATGGTTGTGGGAACAGCGTTTATCAAAAATTAATCAGGGTATATGGAATAGTTTGTACCTTTTCGGCGGTTTCTGACCCCATGTAAAACCGGTAGCTGATCTTTTTTGCTTAAAATTTAAAACAATTTGCCATGCGAAAAAGAACCAAAGGTTATTTCTTCCTTGCTTTTCTGGTTGCTGCAGGATTGGCCGGAACACAAGGCACAGATTCCCTCTCTAAAAAAGAAAGGAAGTTTGCCGTAACACACATGAAGGATACCCGGGCTGATTTTTTAAAAAGCGTTAAGGGATTAACAGATGAACAACTGAATTTTAAACCCGCCCCCGACAGGTGGTCAATAAAAGAATGTGCATACCATATTGCACTTTCTGAAAACAACCTGTGGCAGATGCTTGAAGGCACATTAAAAGCACCTGCTAACCCGGAAAAACGAAGTGAAATAAAAGTAAGTGATGAGCAATTGATTAAAATGATGACAGACCGCAGCCATAAAGTAAAGACTTTTGAAGCGTTTGAACCTAAATCGGCTAAATGGAAAACACTGGATGAAGCACTGGCTGATTTTAAGGGCAGCAGGCAGGGCCACATGAGTTATCTTAAAAGCACCACAGAAGATTTAAGGAACCATGTTGCACAAACTCCTTTGGGTTGGGTGGATTGCTACCAGATGTGTTTGTTTATATCAGCTCATACCAGCAGGCATACGCTGCAGATAAATGAATTAAAAGCTGACCCGAATTTTCCGAAATAGAAAATAATTGATACAGGAATTTAAAAGGCCGTCCTGCATCAGGACGGCTTTATGATTTTATAAACTGTCTTACAAACTGGTATTTCCTGTCCCTGCTGGTAATGGTAAGTATGTATGCGCCATTGGGCAGGTTACCTACAGTAACATTGCCATTCTGGTAACCGGTTTCTTTATTATAAACTATCTGACCTGCCATATTGCTCACCTGTATACTCAGCCGCTTAACAGTAAACATATTGCCAACCTGGTAGCTGATATTATTGTTTGTTACAGCAGGGAATGCAGTTTTAATAAAATTTTTATCGTTTCGTATGGGGTCATTAATGCCGGTAGGGATGTTAATTGCATTGCCGATGTATGCGGCAAACATGCCATTGCCATGTGTACCCACCAGTAAAGTATTATCCGTCCACCTGTAAGCAAGGCTGTTAACAATAGCGGTTGTCATAGGCCCGCCTGCTTCCCTTGCCCATACGGTAGATGTTCCGTTGATGTTTGTTGTACTGAACAGACCTACTGATGTTCCCACATAATATTCCACCCCGGTTGTTTTGGCAACAATAGCGCAACTGCGCTTTGATGGAAGGTTGATATTGCCCTGCACCCTTTGCCATACGGGAGTGGCAGATGTGGCATTTCCCGTCCAGAATACCCCCTCAACACCATAATTGGATATAACAGCCATAACGGTATCATGATTTCTGGGGTTAACAGCCATATCAAGCACTATAGAATTTGCAGGCATAGTAGCAGGTGTAATATCAGTTGGCTGGGTAGCCGGATCTGCTCCCTGCGGGTCTTTAAGACGGTAAACTTTTCCATCTGCTGTACCCATAAAAAGATAACTGTTGGCGGTATAATCACCTCTTGTAGCAGCCATTGAAAAAATGCTTGAGTTTAATGCGCTATGTACGCCATCCATCCTCGTCCAGCCGGTTGAAGTAACAGCAGCAGAGCTGTTTGTTCTGTACAATGTATCCTCAATCGGAAAATACAGGAAGTTTGTATTGTCTTCATCAAGGTGAAAATAAGTGATGAATTCGCCTTCGCCGCTGTTAGATGGTTTTATTGAAGTGATGTTATTTGAAGAAAACAGTTGTACACGGTAGAGTTGCCCGAGCTGGGCTGTTCCAAAA
>JANRKT010000059.1:0-3128 GCA_033763355.1 Chitinophagaceae bacterium
CTCATCCTCATCTGTGAGGTTATTTTTTTTACTCATCCATTTTTTTAACAATACAGGCCAGAACATTATTACGCCAGGAATAATAATAATCCTGAACCCAATACCGCTGCCATGTGCCCCTTCATCAATAACATCAACCCCTTTTATTACAAAAGCTATGGCAAACAGTAACCCGCATAGAAGGTAAATTGTAACTGTTGTCAATATGATACTTATAGCTAATTCCATTTTAGAACTTATTGGTATTTCCTCCCTCTCCTTCGTCCGCAAGGACTCCTTCGGAGGAGAGGGCTGGGGTGAGGTTTTCTATATCCAGTATGCTGTTAAACCCGCTGAAACCATCCGGTTCACGGAAAGGATTATCTATATCCTCCATCCACATCCTGTCATCAACAAAAAATTTATAATAATACCTTCCTGCAGGGAGCATCGGTATTTCTATTGTCCACAGGCCATCCCGGCCCGGTTGCATCAGCAATATATCCTGCGCCCAGTGATTAAAACTGCCAGACAATGAAACCTGCGATGCACAATGGTTGTGCATAAAAAACTCAATGGTTTTTTTTGCCTTGTTGATATGCGGTGATTTTTCCTGCTTCATAATAAATTCCCTTTTCAGGATTTTCAATAATGCTTTACGGGGCTGCACAGTGCCAAAGCCCTGTCGTTCGGGTGCAAAACCGTTAATACGTTTTGCCGTACCGAAAAGCACTTCACGTACAGCCGAAGGTGTAAGTTCAGGGTTGGCTTCAAACAGTTGTGCAATAACGGCGCATACCAGGGGCGCTGCAAAAGAAGTACCGTCAACATGCATGTAATGCGGGGAAATATACTTACAGGTTTGTATGCGGCTTACAATTGCTTCACGTATAAAAGTTACGTCATTAACCCGTAAAAGGGCAGTATCAAGTTTCGTATCAGCAAGCAATCCTGGTAATTTTGTTAACAACTCATCATCCTGCAGTTTCAGCAGGCTGTGTAATACTTCAGATTCTTTTTGTTCACTTGTTCCGGGTAAAATTGGCGCTGCAATCCATATGGCATGTGCAAGCAGTTCCGGTTTCATCAGTTCATCCACAGTTCTGCCGTAAGAAGAATGATACAATTTCATGCCTGAATGTTCAAGCAAATTGTTATCATCTATACCGCCTACGGCAATAACACGGGGCGAATTGGCCGGTGGTTTAATTGCACCGTTTTCATCATTTCCAACAGCAGCCACAACTACCAGCCCTTCTGAAATGAGCTGCTCTGCAAGCCTGTCAACTTCGCTTTGCTTATAAGAAACAGCTTCATCATCGCCAATGCTCATATTCACTATTCTTATGTTGTACTCCGTGTGATGGGCCAGTACCCATTGCAATGCTTTTACAATATTCCGGGTTGTAATGCGGTTATGCTCATCCTGCACTTTTATTAAAACCAAATCTGCATCAGTTGCAATTCCTTTATAAAGGCCATTGCTGAGGTAGCCATCGCCTGCGCATACAACAGAGGTCATGGTGCCGTGCCAGGCCCCCTCACCACTGCCCTCTCTTCCGAAGGAGTCCTTGCGGACGAAGGAGAAGGGGGTGGCAGGTCCCGAATGATTGTTTAAACTGGTTGTTATTTCAAATGGCTGATCAGTAGTTATATCAATGTATGTTTTAATTCGGTTGCGGTGTGCAGTTAAATCAGGATGGGGATAAAAACCGCTGTCAATAAAACAAATGGTAACAGCTTTGCCTGTATAACGTGGGTCTGCATTGAGGCGTAACGGCGTGGGAAGAATAATAAAATCATCAGCGCTTTTTACGGGGAAATAGGGCCCTATTTCCGGGAGCATGCGTTGCTCCATTACAATTTCGGTGTGATAATAATCAACGCAACGACTGCATATCCCGTCATGTTCAGCCCATTCGGGATAATGATCTTTGATACGTTCAAGCACCATCCGTTCGCTGTCCAGGTGAAACCGGTAAAGCAGTTTGTGAACCCTATCATTACAAAGCGGGCATACTATGGTATTGGGCAGTTGCATCAGGATACAAAATAAATAAGCTTACTGCCGGGATGCTGTCGGGTGGTTGACGAAAGAAAGGAATAAAGTATGTACCTGACAATTTTCAACAATTCATTACCAAAAACGGATGCAGGGCCACATTAAAATTAATTTTTCAACGGCACAGGCTGCAATACAGTTTTCTCCCATTCACGGAGTTTTTCTTTCAGCATATTAAATACCGCCTTCTCTTTTTCTTTCAAATCCATTTTTTCAGCAGGGTCTTTTGAAAGGTCAAATAAATACTCCTCGTTTCCATCTTGCAGGTATTTCCAGTTGCCGTCATGCACAGCCTTTTGTTTATTGCGCTGAAATACCCTCCAGTAAAATGTACGTTCAATGGGTTTCTGTTTACCTGTAATAACAGGCATCAGGTTAATGCCATCCAATGGAAATACAGGATGGAGTTTTGCTTTTGCAAGGGCAAGTATTGTTGCTGTCCAGTCCATTGTTACGGCGACCTGCGTTGTAGTTGACCCCGCAGGGATTTTTCCACGCCAGCGTATAAAGGCCGGTACCCTTATACCACCCTCCCACAAATGCGGTTTACCTTTTTGATAAATCCCGTTATCAGAAAACCGTTCGCCGCCGTTATCGCTTGTAAAAATTACAACTGTATTTTCTGCCAGGTTCTCTTCATCCAGTATTTTCATTATGGTTCCAACCGCATCATCCATGCTTTTAACCATTGAAGCATATGTTGCTGCTGAACCTCCTTTTCGCCAGTTGTCATTACCTTTTGGATATGCTTCATCTCCGGGCGCCTGCCAGGGCCAGTGCGGTGCATTAAACATAAGACTGATAAAAAAAGGCTTGCTGTGGTGGCTGCGTAAAATTTCAATTGTCCGCTGCATCAGCAGATCAGTCATGTACCCCTTCTTTACAACAGGGTTATTATTTTCATACAAGTCGTTATTGCCAAAGGGGTCTGTATGGGATACATAATCAATGCCACCCCCATTAAATCCAAAAAAATCATCAAACCCGTTTTTTAAAGGGCTCATTGCAGGCGCAAAACCCAGATGCCATTTGCCAACGAGATAAGTATGGTAACCGCTCTTTTTAAGCAAGCCGGCAACAGAAGGAT
>JANRKT010000060.1:0-21524 GCA_033763355.1 Chitinophagaceae bacterium
CAACGTTATGGATATCCCCGGTTTTGAAAAAATGTTCATGGACAAGATTGACCATGAAATTAAAATAGAACCAAAAGACTGGATGCCCGAAGCTTACCGCAAAACCAATCTCCGGCAAATCAGCCAGCATGCACACAGTGAAATTGTGGGCATGCTTCCGGAAGGCAACTGGATAAGCAGGGCGCCATCACTTAAAAGAAAAGCCATTCTTCTTGCCAAAGTGCAGGATGAAGCGGGGCATGGTTTATACCTGTATGCCGCTGCAGAAACGCTTGGTATGAGCCGTGAACAGATGATTGATGATTTACACAACGGCAAAGCAAAGTATTCTTCCATATTCAATTACCCTGCACTTACATGGGCAGATATGGGCGCAATCGGGTGGCTGGTTGACGGCGCAGCTATATTAAACCAGGTGATGCTTACCCGAACTTCTTATGGACCATATGCCAGGGCAATGGTGAGGATTTGCAAGGAAGAAAGTTTTCACCAGCGCCAGGGGTTTGAAAGTTTACTGGTATTAAGTAAAGGTACTACTGAACAAAAGGAAATGTGCCAGGATGCCATTAACCGCTGGTGGTGGCCCAGCCTGATGATGTTTGGCCCCAAAGACGGTGAAAGCACCAACAGCGATCAAAGCATGAAATGGAAAATAAAACGTAAAACTAATGATGAACTGCGGCAGCAGTTTGTGGACATGTGTGCTGAACAGGTAAAATTATTGGGCATGACATTGCCCGACCCGCAACTGAGATGGAATGAAGAAAGAAAACACTATGATTTTGGAGAAATCAACTGGGACGAATTCTGGAATGTAGTTAAAGGCAACGGCCCCTGCAACAAACAAAGATTAGACGCAAGGCGAAAGGCACATGAAGACGGAAGATGGGTAAGGGAAGCGGCAATGGCGTATGCAAAAAAGAAAACCTCCCCATCCCCGGCCTTTCCGGCAGGCGGGCCCTCCAAAGGAGGGATTTTAGAAGCAGCATGATGAAATGTAAAAAAACGTTTATGAATATACAGGTCAGATGTTTTTATTACGGCGATATTCCTGATGAACAATCAGGCGGCAGAGGCAACAGCTCATCTTCTGTTATCCCTTCTTCAGGTAAGGGGGACGCCTGGCCTCTGTGGGAGGTCTTTATACGCAGTAAACAGGGCCTTGATCATAAACACGTGGGAAGCTTAAAAGCAGCCGATGCACAAATGGCTATTGAAAATGCAAGGGATGTTTATACAAGGAGAATGGAAGGTGTAAGCATCTGGGTGGTTGAAAGCAAATACATTCATGCCAGCAACCCGGATGATGCAGAAAGTTTTTATGAACCGGCGAATGATAAAGTATATCGTCATCCCACATTTTATGATTTGCCCGATGAAGTAAAACATATGTAAACCCCCTGCCCCTAAAGGGGAGAAATTATGAGTAAACATTTAATTGATTACGCTTTACATTTAGCCGACACAACGCTCATTCTTTCGCAGCGAAACGCAGAATGGTGCGGCCATGGCCCTGTACTGGAGCAGGACATCGCCATAACCAACATTTCTCTCGATTTACTGGGACAGTCAAGATACTTTTACCAATATGCGGCCACATTAATGGGGGGCAGTGCAACAGAAGACACACTGGCGTATTTACGTAAAGAAAGAGAATTTAAAAACCTCCTGCTGGTTGAACAACCAAATGGCGACTGGGGGCAAACCATTTTAAGGCAATATTTATATAGCCAGTTTCAGCAACTGCTGTTTCAACAATTGCAACATCATAATGACGAACAAATTGTCGCCATTGCTGCAAAGTCACTGAAGGAAACAAATTATCATGTGCGCTGGAGCAGTGAATGGGTTATTCGCCTGGGCGATGGCACCACGGAAAGCCACGCAAGAATGCTTAAGGCCATTGATGAACTGTGGAGATACACCGGTGAAATGTTTCATCCGGCCGCTTATGAAAAAGAAATGGGTATTGATGTTACCGCATTGAGGAATGGGTGGGAGGAAAAAGTAAAACATGTATTTGGTGAAGCAACGCTGCCCGTTCCGGAAAATACTTTTATGCAACATGGCGGTAAAGAAGGTGCACATACTGAACACATGGGATATATACTTGCTGAATTACAGTATGTACAAAGGGCTTACCCAGGTTCACAATGGTAAATGGTAAGGGATCTTTTCTGAATGAACAGCATACAGCAACATATCAAACCGGTTTCTGAAGAAGAAAAAATCCGTTCAATACTTGAAACGGTAACCGATCCTGAGATTCCTGTTTTAACAATAGCGGATTTAGGAATAGTAAGAAAAATAAATGTTGCAGAAGAGGAAACAGAAGTAGTTATTTCACCTACGTATTCAGGTTGCCCGGCAATGGACATGATTGCTGTGAATATCCGCCTGGCGCTTGCAGCACACGGGTATCAAAAAGTAAAAATCACTTTTGCACTTTCGCCTGCGTGGACGACTGATTGGATGAGTGAAGAGGGAAAACAAAAACTGAAAGAGTATGGCATTGCCCCGCCGCAAACCCGGTCTGACGGTCCCCGTCTGACCGGGGGAATCGAATGCCCGCAATGCCAATCGACAAATACGAGGCTTGTGAGCGAATTTGGCAGCACAGCCTGCAAAGCATTGTATCAATGCAATGATTGCAAAGAACCGTTTGATTATTTTAAATGTCATTAATCCTCCTTGGTAAAACCCGGTCTGACGGATCCCCCGTCTGACCTGAAGAAAAGTTAAGAATTTTAGATTTGAATTCAGAAACCCGGAATATGTCAGTATATATTGATCAGCTGAATGAGGCAGTTACAACGGTCAGAAATACTTTCATGCAGTTAACAGAAGAACAGCTAAACTGGAAACCTTTACCGGAAAAATGGAGTATTGCACAATGCCTCGATCACCTGGTTAATTCGGATGAGGCGTATTACCCGGTTTTTGAAAAAATTATTTCGGGAACACATGTACCTTCTTTATGGACAAGGATAAGCCCGTTCAGTACTTTTTTTGGAAATTGGTTAAAGAAAAATTCAGGGGCTGTTGTAAATAAAAAAATAAAAAACCCGAAAATCTTTTCACCAGCGTACAGCCGGATTGACATAGTAATAGTAAAAAGATATATTGACCACATTGAAACAATGAAATCGTATGTAGGAAAATTAACTAAGATGGATACAGGTAAAATCAAAATTGCTTCACCTGTTTCAGCATTTATAACCTATACGCTTGCAGATACAATAACACTTCTTGCCGGTCATGAAATACGCCATGTTACCCAGGCTATAAATATTTTTAATCACCCTCAATTCCCCAAATAATACCCATGGGCCCCATTCTTTTTCATATTGAAAATGCAATTGGGTTTATCACCCTTAACCGGCCTGATAAGCTCAATTCCTTTAACCGGGAAATGGCTTTAATGCTTCAATCAGTACTTGATGATTGCAGGAGCAACGAAGTAAGGTGCATTTACCTCACCGGTGCAGGAAAAGGTTTTTGTGCCGGACAGGACCTTGCAGAAGTGGCCCCCTCACATCCCAATAGTTATCGGGACCCGGCCCCGGCGGGAGAGGAGACTGTGACCATGCAAAGAATATTAAGCGAACATTATAACCCAATCGTTACCCGTATCAGGAACCTGGAAAAACCTGTAGTGGCTGCTGTGAATGGTGTGGCAGCAGGAGCAGGGGCCAATATTGCTTTATGCTGTGATATAGTCGTAGCATCCCAATCGGCCTCTTTCATCCAGGCATTCAGTAAAATTGGTTTGATACCTGACAGCGGGGGCACACATACTTTACCCAGGTTAATTGGCTGGCAAAAAGCAGGTGCATTAATGATGCTGGGTGATAAAGTTTCAGCAACAGATGCGGAAAAAATGGGAATGGTCTATAAAGTTTTTCCCGATGAAACCTTTACTATTGAAAGTGGGAAAATTGCAGCAACACTTGCTCAAATGCCTACTAAAGGATTAGCATACACCAAACATCTTTTAAATAAGTCGTTTACCAATACATTTGAGCAGCAGTTAAAAGAAGAAGATGTTTTTCAGCAGAAGGCTGCTGCAACAGCAGATTATAAAGAAGGCGTCCGGGCATTCCTGGAAAAAAAGATACCTGTTTTTAAAGGAGAATAGTTTATGAATAACAAATGGAATGTAGCACAACTGAATATCGCAAAGATGCTGGGCAAAAATATTGATGACCCCGTTATGGCAGAATTTGTGGCACAATTGGATACCATTAATGCACTTGCTGAAGAAAGCAAAGGGTTTATATGGCGTTTGAAATCTGATGATGGCAATGCCACATCCTATAACCCATACAACGATGAGCGGCTCATCATTAATTTTTCAGTTTGGCAAAATACAGAAGACCTGAAAGAATTTGTTTACAAATCAGCACATACCGGCGTGATGAAGGACAGGAAGAAATGGTTTGAGAATTTCGGTCAGCCCTATTACGTGTTGTGGCATATCCCGGCAGGCAGTATCCCGTCTCTGGATGAGGCTGTGGAAAGGCTGGCATACCTGCAGCAAAACGGGCCATCAGCCCATGCATTTGATTTTAAGAATATTTTTGAACCCGCAGCTGTTCTTTAAAAAAATGATATGACAAAAGATGAAAAAGCCAGGCAGGTGGTTGATAAAATGATGAGGGATGATTTATTCAGCAAATGGATGGGTATTGAAATACTGGATATAAAAGAAGGGTACAGCAAAATAAAAATGGCAGTTAGGAAGGAAATGATCAATGGCTTTGGCATTGTACACGGGGGCATTGCGTTTTCATTAGCCGATTCCGCTTTTGCCTTTGCATGCAATAACCGCAACAATTTATCTGTGGCATTGGATACATCCATCAACTTCATCAAACCGGTTCATGTGGGTGATGTATTAACGGCTGAAGCAAGAGAAGTTCACAACGGAAGAAGCACGGGGCTGTACCATATTGAAATTTTCAATCAGAATAAGCACCTTGTTGCACAATTTAAAGGTTTGTGTTACCGTACTGATAAACCGCTGCTATGATTTACGAGTTCAAAGGGTTTAAGCCTGTCATTGATCAAACTTCATTTGTTCACCCGCTGGCATCGGTAACAGGTAATGTTATCATTGGCAAAAACTGTTATATCGGTCCCGGGGCTGCATTGCGTGGCGACTGGGGCGGTATTGTTATAGAAGACGGAAGCAATGTACAGGAGAACTGTACTATTCACATGTTTCCCGGTGTAACTGTTCTTTTAAAGGCAGGGGCACATATCGGTCATGGTGCGGTAATACATGGGGCAACCATTGGGAAAAATTGCCTGGTAGGAATGAACAGTGTAGTGATGGATAATGTGGAGCTGGGCGATGAATGTATTGTTGGTGCTTTAAGCTTTATTAAAGAAGCAGAAAAATTTGAACAACGCAGTTTAATAGTTGGCAATCCGGCAAGGAAAATTAAAACAGTAAGCGATGAGATGATTGCCTGGAAGACCCGGGGCACGGCATTATACCAGTCGTTATCAGCAGAAATGTTTGAAAGCTGGAAGGAATGTGAGGTGCTGAGGGAAATTGAACCTGGCAGGCCAATGCAGGAAATACTTTATCAGACATGGAAGGAAATCAGAGGGTTTTAGATTAATTCCGCTTGCCAGAAAGCATAACACTCTTTTTAAGATATTACTAACATTATTCACCATAAATCATCCCAGACTTGTATTACAAATTTTGTACCTGGTTTACAGAAGCATTTTAAACAACTATTTGATGATTTTTTTACCGCTATTACCTTAGATTTTCAATTCTGATTTCAGGTATTCTATGCCAGGATTTTTCTGTATGATTAATTCATCTATTAATTTGCCAAAATGATTCAGGCGTTTGTTAATTACATCTTTAAATCGCTTAACATCTGAGGGAAGAAAAAAATCCTCGGGGTTGATTCCCGATAATGCACATTGCTTGTAAACCCATTCTTCGAGTCTTGGTCTTAAAACGAATATTATCTTTCCGGAACCGGGATGTTTCAACTTCCTTATATGGTGCTTTTCTTCTGCAATTGTAAACTCAGAGAGATATGTCGGTCGGCTACTCAAAGGGTCTTCATCAATAATCCCAAATTTTGTTCCTGCGTGTTTCAGGTAATTGCATAAATCCCCGATATTTGCTTGGTGTGCAATCTCTTTTTTGGGAACTCCGATTTTTATCTGCAATAACTCATCGGGATTGCATTCTACAGCCACTCTCTTTACCGGCATCAGTCAATAATGTTATCAAGGTTAAATAATGCACCACTGCCCAATGAAATTATTTCCCTGATTTGGTCTGTGGTACATTCCTGTACATGTGTTTCATAATTTTTCATTGAGGTAATAAAGACTGCCAGATCCTTCAATGGAGTTTTCTCAAGCAGTGAACCCAGCATAAAAGGGTTATGGGTTGTTATAAAAAACTGGTTGCTTTCATCATCTGCAATGCTTTCTGAAAAATCCTTAACAAAGAAAGGGAACATATTGGTTTCCGGCTCATCCATAATCAGCACCGCATCTTTATTTGACCGGATGGCCAGCATACCAAAAATATACCGCTGCATGGTTTCTGAAATGGTAACAAAAGGAAATGAATACAAATCATCATTTACGTCCTTTGCCATTTCTATATCGTTTTCATTCGGTTTCATTACCAATCTGTGATCTTTACTTCTGAAAAAATCAGAAACTATTTGCCGCAGCTCTTTATTTGACAGAAGCAAAGTGGGAATGTTTTCGCCAAATGGAGGATTCAGATATGGTCTGTAATTATTACTAAAACTGATTTGCCTTTTAAAACTATATGTCCTGAACGCTGTGTCAATTATACCGCGGGGTTCAGCAACATTGTTTTGCTGAAAATCAAGATTAAATAAAAAAGAATTTTCTGAATTTTTATCCCACCTTTGAGGGTCAATTATACCAGTCATTGTTTTGTATATAATTCCCTCAAAATGATTCAACAATGCCCCCTGGCTATTGCGGGCATAACGGATTTTCAGAGCCCAATCATCAGTAGTTACTTCAATTGTTTGTGTACTGTCAAAATCAAAAAAGAAGTTTCCAGCATTTTTGAAGCGAAATAACTGGCTGAATATTGCTTTTTCCAATGCATTTACAGAAAACCAGCTCAATGCTTCAAGAATATTGCTTTTGCCTGAATTGTGCTCGCCTATAAAAATGTTAACTCTTTTGGGATGAAGTGAAATGTCTTTTATTGACTTATAATTTTTTATTTTCAGTGTCCTTACCATAGTGCTAAGATATTATTAATTGCGTTTAAACTCAAACACCTATTTTGATATCTCCGAAGCCAATAGCCAAATACAAAAATCCTTTATTAGCTATAACGAGAATAATGAATGAATGTGGCGTTAGAAATTGCTCTATTAGAGCCCCAACTCAATTATGTAAAAACAAACGGGAAAGCGACACAATAACATCTAAATTGAACTTTCCCTACTCCCCGCACAACAATTATCTTTGCCGCTCATCTATGGAAAAAACAAATTTTGTTGACCAGATACGCATATTCTGCCGCAGCGGGCATGGCGGCGCAGGCAGTAAACATTTTATGCGGACGAAGTTTAACCCGCAGGCCGGGCCTGATGGTGGTGATGGCGGAAGGGGCGGGCATATCATTTTACGCGGTAACAAAAATTTGTGGACACTGCTCCACCTGCGGTACATGAAAAATGTAATAGCAGAAAATGGCGAAGGCGGCAGTGGAAACAACTGCACGGGGCGTTATGGTAAAGATGTGATCATTGAAGTTCCCTTGGGCACCATTGCAAGAGATGAAGAAACAGGAAAGAAGGAAGCGGAGATTCTGGAAGACGGACAGGAGATTGTATGGATACAGGGTGGACGCGGCGGTTTGGGTAATGCAAGATTTGCTACGGCTACCAACCAGGCGCCTGAATATGCTCAACCCGGTGAACCAGGCATTGAAGCATGGAAAGTGCTTGAATTAAAAGTACTGGCAGATGTTGGCCTGGTGGGCTTTCCCAATGCAGGCAAATCAACATTGCTTTCGGTTATTACTGCAGCAAAACCCAAAATTGCCGATTATGCTTTTACTACCATCAACCCCAATCTTGGTATGGTTGAATACCGCGATGGTAAAAGTTTTTGCATTGCAGATTTGCCCGGCATTATTGAAGGCGCTGCAGAAGGAAAGGGGCTGGGCCATCGTTTTTTGCGGCATATTGAAAGGAACCCGGTGTTGTTGTTTTTAATTCCTGCAGACAGCAAAGACCATAAAAAAGAGTTTGACATCCTCGTAAATGAGTTAAAAGAATACAATCCTGAATTGCTTCACAAACAATTTATCATCGGCATCAGCAAAAGTGAAATGCTGGATGATGAATTGAAATCTGCCATTGAAAAGGAATTACCTCCCGGAATACCCCACCTGTTTTTTTCTTCCCTTACCCAAAAAGGGTTGCTGGAGCTGAAAGACCTCTTGTGGAAAGTACTCAACCCTCCTTCACAATAAATTATTAAGAAATTTTTTTTTACCAGGAGTACTGATTTTTAAGTATGCCTGATTTCTGCTGTTATACTTAATTTTAAGAAAAGCGGCCGTGTATGTCCAGCATAAAAAAAACAATTTCACCTGTTGACCTGTTGACACTTGATTTCTGGCGCTACTTTGGTAAGGCGGTATTGCTGTTTTTCCCTTCCATTCTTTTTTTAGTATTTACTTATGTTGCTTTCTGGAATATGCTTGCGGCGCAGGACATGATAGTAATGTCACTTGAAAGAACCAATATTGCTGTTTATTGCCTTGTAGCCCTGGTGTTCTGGGCTTATGTTACATGGTATTCATCACGGCTTGTTGCAAAAGCCAGGCAATTTCAGCATCCTGACGATCACCCTGTCTGGAATGTGTTGCTTACCCAGGGGCCAAGGATACTCGCCTTCAGTTGTTTCACCATTGTTATCCTTGCGCTTTTGCAATTACCGTATCTCAGTTTTAAAATAAGCAGAACAGCCTGCAATATTCTTTTGTTATTGAGTTTTTCATATTACTTCCTGCTTTATCACCTTGGTGAAAAGCTTATACAAAAGCCCCTGGCAGATAAAACAACTCAAATAAAGTTTTTACAGAAGGTAAGGGCAAGGATTTATGTAACTGTTCTGCTCATTACAGTTATTGTAATTGCAACACAGCATTTCATTGCTTTAATCTTCATGCTGCTTTGCTGGCAGGCCGGCATTATATGGGTGCTCCTTATCCGGAGAAAAATAATTGAAGCAAACGAAATTTCAGCAGATCCGCAGCATTCAGCCAACTACAACAGCCTGGCTCCCCACTCACCGGTTTATAAAAAAATAATCCATCTTGTATTCAGAACTGAAGAGCAGGTTTATTTCCAGGGGTTCAACGTTATTGCTTTGTTTGCAGCGCTTGTTTATTTTGCCACTATATTTTCAGTTTCGTTTTCTGTGAAAGTAGGCCCGCTTCCTTTTGTATTGCTCGCCTTTGGCGTACTGGCCGGCCTTGGTAATGCCGTTGCATTTCTTTCTATACTGGCAAGGTTTAACCTGCATGTATTGTTTATTGCCCTTGCTGTTTTGATTGGCCATTATATTGAGCCACATTATGCAGGCCTTACAGAAAAACAAAACACATCCGCTTCATTTAAAAACAGGCAACACCTTGGCGAATTCTTTAAAAACTGGATTGAATGCCATGAGCGAAAAAAGATACTTGATGATACAACAGTAAAGGAATACCCTGTTTACTTTGTGCTGGCCAATGGCGGCGGAGCCCGTTCGGCTTACTGGGTTTCAGCAGTATTGTCAAAATTTGAAGATGAAACCCAAGGCACATTCTCAAAACACCTTTTCAGTTTATCTGGCGCATCAGGCGGCAGCTGGGGCAATGCCGTTTTCTTTAACATCATCCGCAACAAAGAAAAATTACCCGGCGCCGACAGTTTAATAACGCCTTGCCAGGATGCTGCAGCCCGCTATCTTCAATCAGATTTCCTTACTTATACACTGGCACGTTTGTTAGGCCCGGATATATTCCGCCACATCTTTCCATTAAAACGTGCATACGACCGGGGCACTGCATTAAGCGACGCCATGGAAAGGGCTTCGGGTAAAAAAAGTTTTATGTACGGCCATTTTTCAGCGGGGTTCTCTTCTTTCATAACACAACAGGGGCAAAAACATTACAATCTCCCTGTCCTCTGCATCAACGCAACACGCATGCAGGATGGCGCACCGGGGGTAATCAGCAACATTGATGTAAACGATACTTTTTTTAACCGCAGGCTTGAAGTATTGAATATGGTTGATGATGATAAAGATTTAAAACTGGGCACCGCCATTGTATTGGGGGGAAGTTCACCCTATATTAATCCTGCCGGAAGAATAGATGAAAAGCTGATTGACCCCCAAACAGGAAATGAAGAAACACATCCGCATTATTTTGTTGACGGGGGTTATTTTGATAATTCAGGCGCAGGAGTTGTAAACGAAATGATCATTGAATTGCGGCGTATGCTTAATGCGGACAGTTCCCTTTTACCCTATAAAAATAGACTGGGCTTTTATGTGCTGCACATAACAAACGATCCCGTTGACGGGGTTGATCCAAAAGCGGTAAGCCCGCTGGTAAATGACCTTGCATCCCCTGTAAAAACTTTAATGGGATCATACGAAACCCAGACATATGTGAATGATTCCCGGTTAAAGAATTATATGAAGTCAATATATGGTAATCACAACCACTACATCAATTTTGATCTTTACCGGAAAGGCGATAAAATGAGGTACCCTGTAAACTGGGCCATTTCACAGCATGTGGTTGATTCTATTAACAAAAGAATTTCCACTTATGAAAAGCTGCCTGAGTTTATACAACAGATAAAAACCATACTGAAATAATAAACCCTTTACAGGTTTATAAGATATCAGCTGAGCTTCACTGCTGTTCCGCTTGCGCTTACCATCAGCATACTTCCGTTTGCACCTACGGTTTCATAATCAAGGTCAATACCCACAACGGCATTGGCGCCCATGCTTTGTGCTTTTTGCACCAGTTCATTCATGGCGTATTGCTTGGCTTCTTCAAGAACCTTTTCATATGTGCCGCTGCGGCCGCCGAAAATATCCCTCAATCCCCCAAGGATGTCCTTAAATATGTTGGCGCCAATAATGGTTTGGGATGTAACAACACCGTAATACTGAACAATCTGTTTCCCTTCTATGTTGGGCGTAGTGGTGGTGATCATGTTAAAATGGTTTTATAAAAGATTGATGGAGCGGTTTTGAAGTTGCATGTTACGTTTAAAAAACTTAAGCAGTCTTTAACCATGATGAATGGTGCAACGAAGGCTTCTTTGCCATTTTTCTTGTAGGTTTGCAGGCACAAAATTATCAGGACATGAAGAAGTTAACAACAACGGTTGTATTATTTTTTTTCCTGCTCAAAAGCTTTGCCGATGAGGGCATGTGGCTGCCTTTGTTATTGGGTCAGCAGGTGTATGATGACATGGTTAAGCGGGGATTGAAACTTACCAAAGAACAGCTTTACAGTATCAACAAAGCTTCCATCAAAGATGCCATCATCATTTTTGGTAACGGGTGTACCGGCGAAATAGTAAGCAATGAAGGTTTGATCTTTACCAACCACCACTGCGGTTATGATGTTATCGCTTCTGCCAGTACAGTACAAAACAATTACCTGCGTGACGGGTTTTATGCAAAGGGCAAAGCAGAAGAAATTCCTGCAAAAAGTTTAACTGTACAGTTTCTGCTGAAAATAGAAGATGTAACCAAAGCTATTGACAGTGCAGCACAGGGATTAACCGGCGCTGAAAGATCAAAGAAAATACAGGAGATGATTGCTGAGATTAACATCAAATATTCCGACCGTGCACAAAGTATTGAGGCCAGGGTAAACACCATGTTTAAAGGGAACCAGTTTCTTGTTTTTGTTTACCAGCGTTATAAAGATATTCGTTTGGTTGGGGCGCCTCCTGAAAGTATTGGCAAATACGGCGGCGATACGGATAACTGGGAATGGCCCCGCCACACCGGCGATTTTTCCGTATTCCGGGTTTATATGAGCAAAGACGGGAAGCCGGCGGAGTATGCAGCAGATAATGTTCCTTTAAAGCCAAAATATTTCCTGCCCATTTCAATTAAAGGGTTAAAAGATGGTGATTACGCCATGACTTATGGTTATCCCGGAAGCACCAACCGCTATGAAACATCTTATGGCATAAAGCTTAAAACAGATATTGAAAACCCCGCCCTTGTTGAATTGCGTGACATGCGTTTGAAATACATGTTTGAGCAAATGAAGAATGACGATGCAGTAAAATTAAAATTAGCTTCTTCTTATGCAGGCATTGCCAATTACTGGAAGTTTTTTGACGGTGAAACAAAGCAATTGCTCAAATACCGTGTTTATGAACAAAAGCAGGCAGATGAAAGCAAATTCATCTCATGGGCAAAAGGCAAGCCTGAATATGAAAGTATTTTTTCAGGCTGGGGCAAAGCATACGACCAGTGGCGGCCTTATGCCAAACACCGCATTTACCTGAATGAGGGAATACTCGGTTCGCCGTTGCTTGCTTTTTGTGCAGGCCTTCTTACACTGGAAAGCGATATGGTAAAAAAAGGCGTAGATGCTGCAGATGTAAAAAAAGGTTTGCAGGATGCTGATGCGGGGAGAAAAGCTCTTCTTCAGGAAGAGAATGTCCCGTCTGACCAGAAAATTGTTGCGGGTGTGCTGCGTATGTTTTACCGCAATATTGACAAACAACAGCACCCTATCGGTTTTTTTGAATCCATTAAAAATCAAAACGGCGACCTGAAAGAAGACGGTACATTCGACAGGTATGCTGCAGCCGTTTTCTCCGGCACAATGATCCTTGATGACAGCAAATGGAAAGCGTTCATGAGTAAACCGGACGCCGTAGTATTACAAAACGATCCTGCCTTTTCCATCACCAGCCAGTTTATAAAAAATTACAACAGCAAATACGGGCCCTTGCGCCAGCAGTTTCTTACCACAAATGATGAAAACAGCAGGCTGTACCTGAAAGGCATTATGCAGATGGACCCGGTGAAGGCAAAGAAAATGTACCCCGATGCCACATTTACCATGCGGGTAAGTTTTGGCAATGTAAAAAGTTACCGCCCACGTGATGCTGTAACTTATGACTATGTATGCACCATGAAAGGGGTGCTGGAAAAATACAAACCCGGTGATTATGAATTTGACCTTCCGGAGAAACTGCTTGAACTGGCAAAGAAAAAAGATTATGGCCAGTATATTGACAAACAAAGAAATGATCTTATTATCAGTTTTATTACCACCAACGACATTACCGGTGGCAATTCAGGTTCTCCGGTTATTAATGCAACCGGCGAACTGATTGGCCTTGTATTTGACGGCAACTATGAAGCTTTAAGCCATAAGATTGCTTTTGATAAAGACCTGAACCGTACCATTTGTGTAGATGTGCGTTATATGCTATGGTGTATTGATAAATTAGGAGGGGCATCGAATATTGTCAAAGAGCTGAAGCTTGTGAAATAAAGATGAATGATCTTTCGCTGATGTTGGCGTCCCCGCCAACATCTTTACAATAAGGCAGGAAATTTTTTATTGTAACTTTAAAAAGCAAATTCATCGCATGTGAAGAAATTTCTGCTGCTTCCTGTTTTATTTCTTGTTTTTTATAATGTATCTGCTCAGGGCGATTCAATAGACATTAATTCCTTTAACCGCTACTATGAAAAAAGCATTGATAAACTGCGGGAACTTGTTGCAGTAAAGCGCAGCGTAGGCTTCGACTGTAATTATTACAAAGGATACGATTATAAAAGCGAAATTCTTAAACTCATCCGGAAGTTTGAAAACGAATTTAATGAGAATGCCGGTAAATATAAAAACAGGAACCGGGCAGATCACGTAGCCATCATTTTTTACAGTGCAGAAACAGACACATTGAGAATATGGCTTTTCCGTAACAACCGTATTTATTACCACTTCAGCCTTACTACAAAGCAACAACTGGCCGATGCAGAGTTACAGTTGCGGCAGGCTTTGGGTGTGGATGAACTGAGGGCTGCCCGTTCGCCGTACCTACGAGGCGGGGAAACAAGAAATACTGTTTCAGCTAAAACATCCCCTGATGTTGCCATTAATACGGCCACAAGCATTTTGCTTCCGGCCGCAATCAGGAAAGGTCTCCATCAGCTTCATCACTTAATCATTATCCCCGAGTATAATATCGGCCAGTTCCCTTTCGGTATCCTTAAACCCTATAAAGAAAATTCATTTCTTATTGACAGCACGTCCATTTCCTTTGCACCGCATCTCTGCAACCTTGCAATGGTTGATGATGATAAAGAAAGACTGTTCAGGAGAAAGAACAGTTTTCATACAGAACGTCCGCTTATAGTGGGCAACCCGTCTTATTATGCAGGCGGAGAAATTGTTTTTCCATCTTTGCCCGGCGCTGAGGAAGAAGCCCGTACAATTGCACAACTGATGCGTACAAATGCCATTACCGGTAAAGAGGCTACTGCAGGTAAAATTATTGCCGCAAGCATGCAGGCTGATTTTTTGTATTTCGCTACACATGGTTTTTTTGATTTTGAAAAATTACTTAAGGGAAGTTTTCTTGCTTTTACCCCTGATGGTTCAATTCCAAACGGGTTCTGGACAGCAGATTCCATTCAGCGTGTTAAATTAAAAGCAGACCTGGCTGTACTCAGTGCATGCCAGACGGGTGTTGGTAAAATTTATGAAGGTGGGTTTATTGGTATTGGCAGGTCATTTTATATTGCAGGAGTTGATAACACCGTAATAAGCCTTTGGTCGGTGAATGATGAAAGTACCAAAAACCTGATGGTAATGTTTATGAACCAGCTTCAGCAACCGGATTATTTTTTCCCGGCAAGCCATTTGAGAAAAGCCATACTTGAGTACAAACGGAAGGACAATACACTTGCTCATTGGGCGCCATTTATGGTGTTTGGGTTTACGTATTGATTCCAATTGAATCAATACATTCATTTATTCATCAGGCACATTATCCTTCCACCGCCACAAATACATACATGCGTAGGTACGGTAAGGGGCCCATTGCTCTGATGTGCGCAAAATTTCTTTGCGCAACTTGTTTTTGCTCTTTGTTTTTATCCCATATAAACCAACTACTGCCTGGCGCAGGCCCAGGTCGTCAATGGCAAACACATCCTCCCTGCCCAATGTAAACATCAGTATCATTTCAACAGTCCATCTACCCACGCCTTTTATTTTTGTAAGCAATGCAATGAGTTCTTCATTGCTCATCTTATGCAGTTGCCCGTCTTCTAATTTTTCTTCCATAAAAAACCGGCAGATGTTGTGCACATAAGCAGCCTTGGCATTGGAAAGGCCGATACCCCGCAGCGTTTCAAAAGGGGTATCAAGTATTTCCTGCAACGAAGGGTCTTTCCCGTTGTATAAATCCATAAACCGTTTATGAAAAACCCTTGCCACTTTGGTAGAAAGCTGCTGGCTCATAATGGAACTGCAGAGGTGTAAATAAATCCTGTTCCTTTTTTGCAGCTTCATTTCGCCATGCTGTTTAATCAGTTTTTTCAGTTCCTTATCCCTGTTCAGGTGTTTAATGTAATGCATGATTAAAGATAATCCTCCTGCGCTGCTTAACAATTTCTTCATTATTTATTAATGGTTTGATGATATGATTTCCACAGCTTATTAACGTTTTTCTTTCAACCTTTGTAAAACCTTTACGCCTGAAAACACATTTTAAAACAATCATCCTTTCTGATCTCCATCTCGGAATCAAGGACTCCCATGTAAGGGAAGTGGTTCATTTTCTCAAGCACCACAGCTGCGATAAACTAATACTCAACGGTGACATTATTGATGGCTGGCAGCTCCGCAAATCGGGCAAGTGGAAAAAAAAGCATACTTCTTTTTTCAAGCTCGTAATGAAATGGCTTTCGAATACTGACACCACTGTTATTTACCTGCGGGGCAATCACGACGATTTTCTTGATGAAGTATTGCCACTTGAACTGGGAAATTTTTCTATACAGCGCTACCATATCCACGAATCATCAGGAAAAAAATACTTTGTGGTGCATGGCGATATTTTTGATACGGTTACCACCAACCTGAAATGGATTGCAAAACTGGGTGATGTGGGTTATACTTTTTTGCTGTGGCTTAACAGGCATTACAATAATTATCGCCGCAGAAAGGGGCTTCCTTACTATTCTCTGTCTCAGGTAGTAAAACATAAAGTGAAACAGGCGGTATCCTTTATTTCTGATTTTGAAAAAGAGCTGTGCGCTGTAGCCAAAAATGAAAAATGCGATGGGGTGATCTGCGGGCATATACACCATGCCGCCAATAAAATGGTAGATGGCATTCATTACCTCAACAGCGGGGATTGGGTGGAAACATTAAGCGCTGTAGTAGAAACAGCCGAAGGGGAATGGAAAGTACTCTATTACCAGGAATGGTTAAAGGAAGGCGGAAATGAATTAAGTGAAAGTGTAAAGCATTTTTTTAAAGACAAAGCGGATGAATGGGAAGAAGAACATGAATTACAGCAGTTACAGTTGCTGAATTTACCCCTTCGCTGATGCAATGTGCAACTAACCCTTTATGAATAGCAAAAACTTTATCCTGATGGTGCAGGGTGAAGGCCGAGGCCACCTCACCCAGGCTATTGCTGCATATGAAATACTGATCCGGCAAGGCCATACTGTAAGCTGTGTTATTGCCGGAAGCAGCAGCAGGAGGGAACTGCCCGGTTTTTTTTACAGGAAAATCAAAGCCCCCATTGTTACAGTATGCAGCCCGAATTTTGTAACAGATAAAAAGAATAAATCCATCCGCGTAGGGAAAAGCATTTTTAAAAACCTGCTGTCTGTTTTTAAATTCAGGAAAAGCCTTGGCATCATTCATAAGCTGGTTAAGTTTCACCGGCCGGATGTGGTGATTAATTTTTATGAACCGCTTGCGGGTATTTACGCAGTATCGCACAGGCATAGTTTTAAGCTGGTCTCTGTCGGCCATCAATACATTTACCTGCACCGAGATTTCGTTTTTCCGGAAGAAAAGTGGCTGCAGCAACAATCCGTTATCAATTACAGCAGGATGACTGCTTTAGGTTCTGACTTCATACTTGCTTTATCTTTTTACCAGTTGCCTCAGGCAAGAAATAAGAAGTTAATTATTTCTCCACCCCTTCTGCGCAGGGAGATATTTGATTTGCCTGTTACACAGGAAAACTTTCTGCTTGTTTACCTGGTTAACAGCGGGTACATGAGAGAAATTACCGCATGGCATCAACAACATCCTGAAGAAAGGCTACACTGTTTTACAGACTGCAAAGAAGTGAAAGAAAAATACAACGGTGAGTGGAGGGTGGATGAAACATTAACATTTCACTCACTGGATGATAAAAAATTTCTTGCCCTGCTGGGGGGTTGCAAAGGACTGGTATGCACCGCAGGCTTTGAATCGGTTTGCGAAGCCATGTATTTGGGAAAGCCCGTTATGATGGTACCGGTAGAGGGGCATTTTGAACAATACTGCAATGCAAGGGATGCACACAAAGCAGGAGCGGGCATACACGATGAATCATTCAGGCTGAAAAAATTTCTTGATTACATACCTTTTCACTACAACAAGAACTTGTCGTACAGGAAATGGGTGGAAGGAATTGAACGGGTTTTGATTAACGCCATTGAACAGGTAACGGGTGAATACGGACCCGCAGCGCCGCCGGTTAAACCTCCCCGTATTGAAGTGCTGAGAAAAGTCAGCTAAGCGTCCAGCTTATATTCCCGTCTTTCTCATCTTTCAGTAATATCCCCAGCTGCTGCAACTGGTTCCTGATCTTATCAGAAGTAACATAATCTTTTTTGGCCTTCGCTTCTTTTCTCATATCAATCAGCAATTGCAATACGCCGTCTAACTTCCCGTCATCAGCAGCTTTATCGTCCTTCATCCCGAATATGTCAATCAAAAAAGTTTTGAATTGTTTTTGCAATAATTCAAATGTTGGCCTGCTTAATGCCGCAGCAGGTATGTGGCCGTCTTTTATTGAATTAATTACCGGCGCCAGTTCAAACATATTAGCCAGTACTTTGGCTGTATTAAAATCATCGCACATGAACTCTTCAAATTCAGCTATGAACTTTAAACACTTCGCTTCAAGTTCTTCATCTTGCGCCTTATCACCTGTACCTTGTAACTTTTGCAGGGTTTCATATGCGTCCCACAGCCTTTTCAATCCCTTCTCTGCTGCATGCAAAGCTTCATTGCTGAAATCAAGCGTACTGCGGTAATGGGTTTGAAGGATAAAGAAACGGATGGTCATGGGGCTGTAAGCCTGCTGCAGCATAGGATGGTTGCCACTGAACAATTCACTCAGCTTGATTACATTGTTGTAACTCTTGCCCATCTTCTTCCCGTTAATGGTGATCATGTTATTGTGCAGCCAGTAACGGGCGGGAATTTTATGATGGCATACAGCGCTTTGTGCAATCTCACATTCATGATGGGGGAACTGAAGGTCCATACCGCCGCCATGTATATCAAATTCTTCTCCAAGGTATTTAGTGCTCATGGCAGAACATTCAATATGCCATCCGGGGAAACCAATACCCCAGGGGCTTTGCCAGCGCATAATATGTTCAGGGGCGGCATTCTTCCACAATGCAAAATCTGATTTGTTTCTCTTTTCATCCTGGCTTTCCAGTTCACGTGTGGTTTCTAATTGTTCATCCAGCACCCTTCCGCTTAATATTCCGTAATCCATTCCCTTCTTTGCAAAATCATGATGGTATTTTTCTACATCAAAATATACTGACCCGTTCACCACGTAAGCATAACCATCTGCGATGATCTTTTCAATCATCACAATCTGCTCAACAATGTGCCCCGTAGCGGTGGGCTCAATGGTAGGGTCAAGGTTATTAAATTGCCGCATGGCCCAATGGAAAAGATTGGTATATTTCTGCACCAGTTCCATGGGTTCTAATTTTTCAAGCACCGCTTTTTTTGAAATCTTGTCTTCTGCTTCCCTGCCCTCTTCTTCAAAATGCCCCGCATCTGTAATGTTGCGTACATAGCGCACTTTATAACCCAGGTGCAAAAGAAAGCGGTAAATAATATCAAAGGTGATGAAAGGCCTTGCATGGCCAAGGTGGCTTTCGCCGCTTACGGTCGGGCCGCAAACATACATCCCCGCATGGCCGGGAGTGATTGAATTAAAAACTTCTTTCTGTCTGGTCAGCGAATTATAAACCTTAAGCTCGGGCATAGTATTTCGGTAAATGAAGATGGACAAAGATAGCTGGATACTTGTTACAAGTTACCGGTCAGCCGGCGGGTATTGATTAACATTAACGAAAAGTGGTTAAAGATTTATTTCTGTTTTGGCTCAGCCGTATTCAGTTCCAGGTCTGCCACCAGCCCCATGTGGTCGGAAAGCCTGCGGGTAATGCGGTGAAACTGCTTCACCCCGAAAGCCGGATCAGCAAAAATATAATCAATGCGCAAAGTGGGCAGATAGCTTAATACCCTTGAAGACCCGCTGGCAAAGGTTTTACCAAGGCCCCAATTCTTTTGCAGGAATGCGTCTTTAAGATTACCCTTTACTTTAAAATAAGTGTAGGAGTTGGGTACATCGTTCAGGTCGCCGCAAACAATAACAGGGAAAGGGCTTTCATCAATTTTTTTTCTTATAAAATCAGCCTGTTTGCCCCGCAGTGAAAAAGCCTGTCTCATTTTACGGAAAATGCTTTTGGATGCCACCAGCCCGGAATCTTCCTGGTCTTTAATTTTCCGCAGGTCAGTATAGTCCTTTCTTAAAAAACCAAAAGATTGCAAATGCGAACTGAAAAAACGGATGGTGTCATTCTTAAACAACACATCCGCTGTTACGAGGCTTTCAACAGTTTTGGGCTTTACATCCGGGTATTTTGTTATTGCCGAAGCAACAACCGGGTATTTTGAAAAGATGGCCGTGCCGCTGTGAAATTCTTTTCGCTGTGTGTAATCATTGGAAAAAACGTGGTAAGGATAGCCCAGTTCTTTTTTAAAAATTTCAATATTGTTTGCAGCACGGCGGTTGGTAGAAGTATAAAATTCCTGGAAACAGATTACATCCGGATTGTGCAGTTGTATTTCATCAAGTATAGCCTGTTCGTTGATGTTCACCCCCGGGTCAAAAACTTCTGCATAATAAGGAACAAACCGCCTTACATTCCATGTCATTACCCGCAACTGGTTGTCCGGTTTATCTTTTTTAAATTCAATTGCCGTAAAATGAATGCCCAGCAGCGCTGCATTGTTTTTCCAGCCCGTGAGCAAAGCAGCAAGCGAAAGAAAAAACCATTTTTTTTTGACGGCCAGCCAGAAAATTAAAAACAAGAACAGCAGCAAAAGCAAAAAGGGAAAGATCAACCCCATAAATCCTACAAACCACCATTGGGAAGGATGAAGAAACGGGGTAATGCAGGCTATAAGGTAAAGAACAACAACAATAATGTGGGTGTAAACAAAAAACCGTTTTGTAAGCCTCCGCAAAAACTGCATAGGTAAAATTACCCCGCTTTTTTATAAAATTCAACAGGGTATGAATAAAACAAACAAGACTTTAAAAGTACACTGTCATTGGCGGCGGCAACGCCGCCAATGACTATCTG
Organism: Chitinophagaceae bacterium; assembly: GCA_033763355.1. Classification (GTDB taxonomy): domain Bacteria; phylum Bacteroidota; class Bacteroidia; order Chitinophagales; family Chitinophagaceae; genus JANRKT01. The sequence continues at coordinate 20,734 of JANRKT010000060.1, forward strand.
CCAGCGTTGGTGTCCCCACCAACGCATGATGTATTTTTAAATCTAAATGGTATAAACCTGATTGGGAAACCATTATATCAATGGATTGTTTTTGGGGGAAATAAGAAAGAAGGGAATTATAAATCTTCTTCGCTTGCCCTTTTCAGTAATTCTTTTTCTTCTTCGGTCAGCCGGTCGTAACCACGCTGACTGATCTTATCCAGTATCTCATCAATTTTTTGCTGCGTGAGGTTGGCTTTTTTCTGGTAAGGCAGTTTGCCGCGTGTATTGTAAAAAACTTCCTGTTTCACCGGTGGTTTGCGGCGTTTGGGCTTGGCCGGATTGAAGAGGTTTACAAACCAGTCATACAAACGGTTCATCCAGTCGCCCCAGTCCTTGCCCCTTTGTAATGCTTTTGCATACAAAAGGCCAAACAATGCGCTGGCCACATGGGGAAAGAACCACCCCGGTTGAGAAGAAAGCCACGCAAAGTCAACCAACACGAATATGAGTGTAACTATCCATAAGGGGATGCCATTGCCTATCATGGGAAACAGGCGGTAACCCGGGGAAATAACAGTAGCGGCAACAGCAATAGCAACAATTGATGTGCCTGCACCATAAAAAACTTCCGTACCGATGTTGCTTTCCAGTTGCGGAACAAGGTTGTAGGCCAGCAGGAAAATAAGCCCTCCGATAAAACCGCCATACAGGTAAACAGGCACCAGTTTGCGGTTGCCGGTTAAATCCTGCAGGATGTAACCGAATGTCCACAACCAGATTAAATTGCTCAGCAGTAAAATAGGCCGGAG
>JANRKT010000061.1:0-14373 GCA_033763355.1 Chitinophagaceae bacterium
AGCACTTCATTATCCGCAGGAGTTGGTATATCAAGCTCTTTGATAGTCAGGTCTCCGGGTAAACCAAATTTTGTACGAACTGCTGCTTTCATTATCATCTGGGTTTAATGATAACATTCCACTTTAAAATTATGCAACTTGCCTGGCTTTGAAGTGACCGGACATCCAATTACAGTCAGTCCGGGGTCTTCATAGCGTTTCTTTTTGCGCTGGGCATGAGACCCCGGGTTTTAATGGTATAAATTAACCACAGGGTCTCACCATATTCTTAGGTTGTGCTATTTTGCTTTTGTAAGGTGAAGACCCCGTGGCGGCACAAATAGTTGCGCCAGAGTGGGAAAGCCCCATCATGAATCAATTCCACTACAGCATAAGTGTAACCATTTATTTGCAAGTTAAACTATGGTACCCCTCTTTGCACTTTTCTTATTAGGCAATGTGTAAAAAATTTTAACTCACACCCCGCAGCACCAATAAAAATTCAATAATTTTAAAATTATCCCCGCCTGTGCCCTGGTAAACTGGCTCCAAGGTTCTGATTTAGCAGATAACAAATAAATTCTTGAAGTAACCTGAGAATTAAAAGAAATGCCCCCGATAAACGACGAGGGCAGCGTAAATGATTTCTCAACGGAAAAATCCTTATTGTGATTTTTGTAATCAAAAAAAATGCGACTACCGAATATTATTCAAGCAGTCGCTCAGAAAGTGAATCTGCGGCTTATAGCCTTGTTGTGATTTGTCTTTCACAACAAATGTAAAAAAGAAAAACTAAACTACATCCGATATGAAAAAAATTTTAGGCCTTGATTTAGGAAGTTCGTCCATTGGATGGGCATTAAGAAATGAAGAAAACGAAGTAAAGACGGGTGTTGTCACATTTGATTCAGGAATGATTAAAGGTACAGGCGGCTACACCTCACCGACCAAAGATCGAAGAGAGGCCCGTTCCAAACGAAGGCTACTACAGGCCCGCAAATACCGAAAGTGGGCATTACTTGAAGTGCTGTTAGAAAAATATACCCCACTACAAAAAGAAGAATTAGAACTCTGGAGTAAATACGGAAAAGGTCAGCTCCAAAAGTTTCCTGAAAGCGAAAAGTTTTTACTGTGGTTAAAGTGTGATTTTAGCTATTTAGGAAATATGATAAAGTATAAAAACCCATATGAACTCAGAGTAAAAGCATTGGATGAAAAATTACATCCTCATGAATTTGGCAGAGCATTATATCATTTAGTTCAACGAAGGGGATACAAAAACATTGGCGAGTCAGACACAGATGATTTAAATATAGAAGAAGCCAAAAAAGATACAGAAACAAAAAAACAACTCGAAAGAAGGGAGGCGGAAGGCTTTGCATTGGCATTACAGAATAACCGCAGCGTTGCGGAAGCATTGAACAAAGAGTTCTTAGAAAAAAGTAAAAGGGCAAGAAATCAATACCCGCTACGCAAAGAGTATCGGCAAGAACTCGAACTACTATGCAAAACGCAAGGTTTTGATATTGCCAGAAATGACTCAGGCTCTTATAAAAACCCATTTATCCAGCATCTGTGGAAAGCTATTATCTGGCAACGTCCATTAAGAAGTCAAAAAGGAAACATTGGCCGTTGTACTTTAGAAAAAGACAAACCTCGTTGCCCTGTTTCGCACCCCCTATTCGAAATTTTCCGGGCCTGGCAATTCATCAATACAATTAAATACACCAATGCTGACGGAATAAAACAAAAGCTATCACAGGAAATAAGAATAAAGCTTTTTAATGAATTCTTTTTGAAGAAGGGCAAAAATGAAAAATTCAGCGAAATAAAAAAATTCCTGGACAAGAAGGTCAAAGAGAAGAAACAATATAATTATAAGGATGATCATTCAGCGGCTACTATGCCTGTTTGCAAAGGCTTAATAGATGTTTTCGGTGAATCAGTAGAATCTCAAATCAAAGACCTCTATAAATATAACATTGGAGATGCCTTAAAAATTATTGAAGCAAAATATTCAGTTTTTGATTTATGGCATGCCTTATATAGTTTCGATGAGGCATATCTCCATTATTTTGCAGTTCAGAAATTGGGAGTAGAAGATGAAACAACCAAGAAAGGAAAAAAAATCAACCCATTAGTTGAATTGAAAAAATGTGTTGCATCTTCTTTTTCCGATTTAAGCATAAAAGCTATCAGTAAAATCATCCCCTTTTTAGAAGATGGCTTTTTATATAACGAAGCTGTTCTAATGGCAAAAATGCCGGATTTACTCGGGAGAGAATGGGAGATTAAGAAAGAACAAATATTCCAATGCATCAAACTGTGTAATGAAAAATATAACTGGCATAAAGCCATTACAACTATTAGCAATAGTTTGGTTGATGCATGGAAAGGATTAGCAAGTGGCGAAAAATTTGCGTACAAAGATATAAGCTATGTTCTACAAGCTGATGATATCAATGATATCGTCAACGCCTGTTCAAAACATTATGGAGAAAGAACATGGAATAACAAACCAACAGAGATAAAAAATAAGATACTTGATGAGGTTAAGATTCATTATCAAGATTTTTTTAAAGATTCAAAACGGACTTATCGGGAAGCACCTACATTGGATGACATTTTAAGTTCAGGATTTGACAACCTGGGTATTCATCTAAACGGGGAATTATACCATCACTCAAAACGTGAAAATCTATATCTCAAAAAAATAGGTACGCTGCCTGATGGCAGCCTTAAGCTCCCGATTGATAAAAAGACAGGGAAAGAGATATTGCCTACACCTTTAATTGACAGCATCAAAAATCCCATGTTCAACAAAGCATTGAGTGTTTTACGAAAATTGCTCAATGAACTCATCATTAACAATGTTATTGATGAGGAAACAGAAGTCGTTGTCGAAGTTGCCAGGGAATTAAACGACAACAATAAAAGAATCGCAATTGAAAAATACCAGCGAAACCGTGAAAATAAAAGAGAACTTTATCGAAAGTTTCTGGAAGAATTTAAAGAAAAAGAGAATGTTCAAATTAATATAGACGAAAAACTATCTGACTTTGAATTATGGAATGAACAAATATTTGACAAAACTAAAATAAAAGATGAGAAAAGCGGGAAAGAAAAAGAAATACCAACACGGGAATATATACTTAAACAAAAAAATGCTGTTAAACGCTACGAGTTATGGATAGAACAAAAAGGGCAATGTATGTACACCGGCAAAATGATCTCCATTACTCAATTATTCTCTTCAGAAATTGATATAGAGCATACCATTCCACGCAGTTTATTACCTGATAACACCATGACCAATCAAACCATTTGCTATGCCTGGTATAACCGGGATAAAAAGAAAAATCAACTTCCAACTCAATGCGAAAATTTTAGGAATGATATTAACGGATGGGGTACTGCTATCGAACCTCGACTTAAACACTGGATTGAATTAAGAGAACATTACGAAAACTTGTACGAAGATCATAAAAAAGCTAAGCCAGGTGAGGATGAAGAAAACAAAAACAAACGCATACAAAAGAAGCATGAATTTAAAATGTATTTGGATTACTGGACTGACAAAGTAGAACGGTTTACCTGTGAAGAAATAAAAGAAAGCTGGGTCAGACGGCAGCTTACCGATACGCAAATGATCTCAAAATATGCCCGAGAATTTTTAAATATTTATTTCGGCAAAGTAAAGGTTCAGAAAGGAAGTGTAACAGCTGACTTTCGAAAAATGTACAGCTTTCAGGAAGAAGATGAAATAAAAAACCGAAATAAGCATACTCATCATGCCATTGACGCCGCAGTACTTACATTAATACCAACGAATAGCAGCTACCGGGAACGCCTCCTTAAAACAATGTATGAGTGGGAAGAACAAAACCGGGGACAGTTTACTACAAGGCCATTTGAAAATTTTAACTCACAGGCATTGATTCGTTCTATTGAAAACGAAATATTAGTAGTAAACCATCAAAAAGACAAGATTCTTAAAAGAACTTTTAAAACAGTCAGGAACCGTGGCAGGATAATATACGTTAAGGACAGGCAGGGTAATTATATTTTGGACAGAAATGGAAGCAGGGTTATAAAGAAGTCAAAAGGAGATAGCATCCGAACTACACTTTATAAACAAATTTTTGTAGGTAAGCTAAGGGATGTTGAGCGGGATAAGGATGGCAAACCACTACGAAATGACGACGGGTTGTGGAAGTTTAAAACAGGAAGTGAGGGATTTTTTTATGCAGAAAGAGTCAGCATTGAAAAAGCAAAAAAATATATTAATGACATTGTTGACCCTGAAATTAAAAAATTAGTAAACAAACAAAAAAACAATCACATAGTAAAAGATTACCAGGGCAATATTATCCGTCATGTTCGTATTAGAACTACTGTCGGTAAAATAGTAAAGCAAAGATTAAACTATCAATCCAAATACGACTATAAGAATAGTTACTACGCTGCCTCCGGCTCTTTACCATACGCTGCTTTTCTACAAATTGTCACTGATCGTGAAGTAGAAAGGAAGTTGATTCCCATAGCATCCGCCGAGTTAGGGAAAATGTATAAAAAGCATGGGCCTTTTAATATTGATAAGTTTATTGAAGAAAATTATCCTGAGTATAGACATTTCCCAGATAAAAAACTTTTGAAAGTCGGGCAAAAGGTATTTGTATTAAACAATGACGAGGAATTCGAAAGGAGAAGCGATAAAGATTTTCAAGTAAAAAGGTTATATAAAATAACTCAATTTTCGGAAGGCAGTATATGGCTCAAATATCACCTCGAATCACAAGACATTACAGACATTAAGAATTCAATAAAGGATATAAAAGATAAACTATTGTCAGAATATGAAGGCAAGTTAGACTTACCGATGGTAATGGAAGATTTTTCGATTGAAGATATTAATGAACGAAAAAACGATTTTGAAGACAGAAAATATAGATTCAACTCATTCAAAACTGATTACAGGCTCATAAGGTTGGCAGAAAAAATTGGTCTTGATGAAGCAAAAAGAATAAAAGAAAAATTAGATCAGTTTGCTGCTTTTTCTGGTTCAATCAAAGTTGAGGGGCAGACTCCTTTACTTAAATTATCACAGGAAAATTGGAACTTTCTGCTTGAGGGGGAAGATTTTGAGATTTCGCTTAGCGGGAAGTTAACTTTTAAATAAGTTGATCAAACCAGCATAATGAAAACAAAAGAAATCATAAAACTTATTGAAGCCCGCTGCCGGTAATAACAATCTGTTTGCTTAAAATCTTTTACCCGCTATGTTTGCCTATTCTAATCATTTCTTACAGCAAATCCGGTTGAGAAATATTTCTATGCAAAGCATTGAAGATGTTCTTAATTATCCGGCAGAAATGGTTGTGGAAGATGGCCTGACGGTTTATCAAAAGGTAATTTCCGAAAATAACAAGCCCTGTTTATTGCGTATATTTGTAAATACAACCAGGCAGCCTCCTTTGGTTGTTACCGCATATAAGACTTCCAAAATCAATAAATATCTGCGAGCATGAAAGTAAAATACGATAAAGAAACAGATGTGCTGTATATCCAGCTAAACAGCAACCCTGTTTCTGAAAGCGACAGCGATAAACCCGGGCTTATACTTGACTACGACAACCAGCAAAATATAGTAGGCATTGAAGTATTGAACGCCTCAAAAAAAATGGAAAAGCCGCTGAAAGTTGAATATGAAATAGCATAATTGACAGGCATGGTTCGTTATGCAATCATCATAGAAAAATCCTCCGAGGGCGGTTATAGCGCTTATGTACCCGACCTGCCCGGCTGTATTGGCATGGGCAGCACCAAAGAAGAAACGATGGAAAATATTGCCCAAGCAATCATCTTCCACCTCGAAGGCATGAAGGCGGAAGGCTTACCTATTCCACCCCCCGCCTCAGAAGCAGAAAACCTTGTGCTGGCCATTGCCTGATAATGCCCCGCATTGTCTCTGTCATTTAACGGGATCATCCTTTAAAATATAACCCTGAATTATCCGTTTTCATCATAGCAAGCTAATTCCTATGATAAAGCGGACCATCTGCATTGAAAACCCTGCTTATTTAAAATGCCGCAATGAGCAATTGCTGGTAAGCTATGACGGCATCAGGGGTTATGAGGAAATACCGGACAAAACCGTTCCGGTAGAAGACATCGGCATCCTTGTACTGGAACACCGGCAGATCACCATTACCCATTACCTGCTCGACCTGCTTTTGCAAAACAATGTGGCTGTAGTAACCTGCAATGCCACCCGCCACCCCACCGGCTTATTGCTGAACCTTGACGGAAATACCGTGCAGAGTGAACGTTTCAGGGCGCAGACAGATGCTGCCGAACCGCTGAAAAAACAACTGTGGCAGCAAACCGTAAAAGCAAAGATCAGCAACCAGGCCAAGTTGCTGGCCAAATATCAAGTTCCCGCTGAAATACTGAAAACCTACAGCCAGAATGTACGCAGCGGCGATGTAGATAACAACGAAGCCAAAGCAGCGGCCTATTACTGGCAAAACCTTTTTCCCCCATCATGGATGTTTTACCGGAAAAGGGACGGAATGCCGCCCAATAACCTGCTCAATTATGGTTATGCCATACTGCGGGCCTGCGTGGCAAGGGCGCTGGTAGGCTCCGGGCTGCTGCCCACTTTCGGCATCTTTCACCGCAACCGCTACAATGCCTATTGCCTGGCAGATGATATCATGGAACCGTACCGGCCCTTTGTGGATTCAGTAGTGAGGGGCATTATTGATAAAACCTCCCATGTGCAAACGCTCACACAGGAGCTGAAGGTGCAGTTGCTGAATATCCCCGCTATGGATGTAACCCTTGAAAATGAAACAAGCCCTTTGCTGATAGCCGTGCAAAGGACATCGGCATCGCTGACCCGTTGTTTTTTAGGCGAAGAAAAAAAATTGCTTTATCCCGAACTGGTATGAAAGCAGACCGTTTAAACGCATACCGCATCATGTGGGTGATTGTATTTTTTGACCTGCCAACAGAAACCGCAAAAGACAGGAAGATCTATGCCAAATTCAGGAAAACACTGCTGAACGATGGCTTTGCCATGTTCCAGTACAGCATTTACCTGCGCCACTGTGCCAGCGCCGAAAATGCACAGGTACATATAAAAAGGGTAAAGCAAAACCTCCCGGAAAAAGGGCATGTGGTGATGATGACGATAACGGACAAACAGTTTGGGATGATTGAAGTGTTCCGGGGAAAAGAACCGGCCCCGGCAGCCGAAGTGCCCCAGCAGCTTGAACTGTTTTAGCCCATCCCCCGGCGCTTCTCCCAATGAAGAAAAGCGGAGAAAAAAAGCCCCGCTGCAATTGCAGCGGGGCAAAAAATCTTCAGTTTTTTTTCAGCCGGAACCTTTGAAAACCCCTGTGTAACAGGCCTTTTGGCAAATACTGTTGTTATCAAAGATCGTAATAACTGAAATTGAAAGCAAATCACAACTTATACCCAATGGATAAAAATAACTTGTTTGTTGTTATCAAAGATCGTAATAACTGAAATTGAAAGCAAATCACAACAAAGGGCCGTGAGGGGGCACAAAAAAAATGTTGTTATCAAAGATCGTAATAACTGAAATTGAAAGCAAATCACAACCAGTATGTAACAGTAATGTGACAGTAAAGGGTTGTTATCAAAGATCGTAATAACTGAAATTGAAAGCAAATCACAACGGTGGGTTGCGGGTGGTGGTTTGGGTTGACGTTGTTATCAAAGATCGTAATAACTGAAATTGAAAGCAAATCACAACTATATAAAAGGTACCAGCAGATAGGTGATTGTTGTTATCAAAGATCGTAATAACTGAAATTGAAAGCAAATCACAACTAGTAACACGGATGCTTTCGATGTGTTTTGTTGTTATCAAAGATCGTAATAACTGAAATTGAAAGCAAATCACAACAGGTAGGAAATAATTTCCTCAAATGCCAGCGTTGTTATCAAAGATCGTAATAACTGAAATTGAAAGCAAATCACAACTCGTATGCGTTGCAAACTATTTCGCCGCCTGTTGTTATCAAAGATCGTAAGAACTGAAATTGAAAGCAAATCACAACCGGTTCGGGGCTTTTTGATTTTTTCTTTGTTTCTTTCTTTTGTATCAAGACAAAAGAAAGAAAAATTTTTGTTAGGAAAGCGTATTATGTAAAACAGTCCGCCCGTGGTCTTCATAGCGTTGCTTTTTGCGCCGGGCATGAGACCCCGGGTTTTAATGATATAAATTAACCACAGGGTCTCACCATATTCTTACGTTGTGCTATTTTGCTTTTGTAAGGTGCAGACCCCGTGGCGGCACAGACGAAGAGCTGCTTTGGAGATGAGTTAAAGAAATATGGATTAACAGGGGAAATACCCTATTCACTTGCGGTATTAAAATTTATCCCTTTATCCCGCAAACTGCACCGAGTGTATCATTGGCAGGTAATTGTTCAGCGCCTGCCAGCTCTCCCCCCTGTCTGGTGAAAAAAATAAATTGCCTGCTGTGGTGCCGAAAGCTACTGCTTCGCCTGAGCTTGCCAGTGCGTGACGGTAAACAATATCAAAACAGTTTTCCTGCGGCAGGCCTTTTCTCATCTGTTTCCAGCTTTTGCCGCCGTCATCTGTTCTGCAAATGCAAAGTGCGCCTTTAATAGCGGTGCGTGTCATGTCGCTGTTGGCAGGCGCTACCCATGCCTGGTCTGCATTGTCTTGCGCCACTGCAATGGCAAAACCAAAACGTGCAGGGCCTTCGGTTTCGCCAATGTCCAGCCAGTTCTTAGCACCGTCAACAGAACGGAAAATGCCGCAATGGTTTTGCTGCCACAATACATCCGGATTGGCTGGCGCCGCAACGAGTATGTGCGGGTCATACCCGGTTTCAGCATTGGGGTCCGGCAAAAAATCGGCACGCATGCCTTTGTTGCGTATCTCCCATGTTTTGCCTGCATCTGTAGATTCAAAAACACCGGCGCAACTGATGCCGATATGGATACGGTTTTCATTCCGCGGATCAACAACTACGGAATGTATCCCGGGCTGGTCACGGCCGCCGCCGAACCAGCCTTCTTTACGTGTAGGATGGTTCCATAAAGATTCAACCAGCTTAAAACTGTTGCCGGCATCTTCACTTACAAACAATCCTCCGGGGTCGGTACCAATCCACAACCTTGCAGGAAAATTATTACCACCATGCGACATGGCCCAGATATAACGCGTTGCAGCAGGCAAGCCATCTTTTATTTCAGCGCCTTCGGGATAAGCAGGCGCTGTAACTTCTTCCCATGTTGTTCCCCTGTCATTGGAGCGGTGCAGTTTTACACCCCAATGCCCATGATCGAGGGCGGCCCACCATGCGCCGCTCCGCGGATCAGCATAAGCAATGGAAACAGGAATGCCTTCGAAAGAAGTATTTTCAACCTGCCAGCGGTTGTTTTTAAAATGATAAGCAATAAATCCCTTGCGGGTGCCGAGCAGAATGGTTGGTTGCATGACAATCGGGTTATATGGTTTATGTTTTATCCTCCTGATAAAGCCTGCATAATGTATATCTCGCTGTTTTCAGCAAATGTATCGCTCAATGCAGTGCGGTCGTTTATTAAAACACCATCAATAAAAATATTTACATGCCTGCGCAGGCTGCCCTGTTCATCCAGCACATAGCTTTTTACACCAGGATAAACCGATTCAATTTTATGGAGTATTTCCGGTAATGTATTTCCATCTGCCGAGGTATCCCTAAGCCCGGGGAAAAACCTTTTTAATGCGTATGTAAATTTTACGGTGGGCATCTCAGGATGTTTCAGACTGCTCTTTAAATACGGTCAGGTCTTGCATGTTCGGCAAAGCGTTGGTGAGGACACCAACGCTGGCAGGACCAGCATACCTCAGCTATTAAACCTGTCAGGTCTTCCCTGTCTATCTAAGCTACCGAATAATTTTTTTTGCAACCCTGGTTTTTTGACAAGCGAAAAAAAATGGAGGATGAACCTGGAAAATCATGCTACCGGGGCCAGTGCGGAATTAAAATCAATGGGGCAACTGCAGGTTTCACCTGGAAGTATTGGTCATGCAAAACCACTGAAACGTTTTTATTCACCCATATTGATCCCTACCCTTACTGCTTTTAACCCGGTTAAGCCCTGCACTTCTTCCAGCTCAAGGCGTTCAAGGTCGTTAAGCAGGAGTTTTTTGCTTTGCAGGAAATGGATGTATTGCTCATATTCATTGGCTTCCTTCGCATGGCTGTACACAATGGAAATTTTACCGGGTTGTGTAAGGCGTTCTCCTGTTTTTAAAACACGCACTTTGTCAATGCGTTTTTTCATGATCTCGTACCGGATGTTGTAAGCCCCTTCCACATCAAAGCGCCTTTCATCTTTGCGGAAGCTGATGGCAATGGGGTTGCCATGCACCAGTATAAGCTGCGTGGTTTGCAACGGCACTTTTAAGGAAGGTACCAGGCGGTGTGTAAGCCTTGCAATTTCCGCCATGGAAGACAACTGCCACAAACGGAGGTTTTTGAGATAGAGGTAGTCAAAAGGTTTATCAGGCGCAATAGATTCGCCTATATAAATATTGTATTCAATGCCGTCAGTTTTGTAACGCTCAAAATAATGCGGATAAAACTGTTGTATTTTTTTCTCTTCCGCTTCAAGGTAACGTGCCACGGCATTATTGATGGCATTCAGGCTTTCATCAAACTCCCTCCTGTGGTGGTAAATGTGGCCGCTCTGTTCATCAAGCAGGTCAAGATAATTTTTTACAACGGCATGCGCCTCTGTGTTGGTGTGCATGAGGTGCTTGAATAGCGAATGGATATCATTCTCCAGGTATTCATTAATACGCACTTCATCTTCCGCCATCAGTATTTCACTGCTCCTGCTTTTAAGAAAATCGTTTTTAAACAACAGTTCATCCAGTATGGGCAACTGCACATGCTCTTTTAACCTGTCAATGGTATCATCAATGAGCTGCAGTTGTTCCTGCAGGTCTTTTTGTATGCCCTGGCTCCTTTCAACCGAAGAATTGCGGATGTCAACAGCGCCGTAAATGGGATAAACATTATCAAAGATGGCTGTGCCGATCTCCGCTTCCGTGCCTTTCTTTCTGTTTTGCAGGTAATCAAAAGCAAGGTCAGCAAATTTCCATTCCACAGAAGGCTGCAATGCGGTAAACTTATCTTTTACAGTATCCTCAATTTCTTTTTGAAAAAGCTGTATGCTGTTGCGCAGGGCCAGTTCAAAATAAGAATACAGCGGTTCAAATTTTGCCAGTACATCCCTGTTAAGCTGGCCGGCTGCAGTTGATGCAGCTTCCATCATCCCGATTAACTCACCCTTATCAAACAGGGGAATAATAATGTAACAGCACAAACCCGCTTTTTTTAAATATTCCGCGAAAGGAAAATCATTCTGCTGTTCGCCCGGCTCCATAAGCGATTGGAAAAAGATAGGGCGCCTGTTGTTCTCAAGTACCCTGGCCAGTTTCCGGTAAGCCTCATCTTTATTAACTTTTTCAGGCAGGCTTTTCAGCACAATACTTTTCCGTGTGTACTCACCGGGAAGCACAAATTTTTTATTGACCCTGGGAAAAGGTGAAAGGCTTACTTCCACATTTTTCAGCTCGATGAGTGATTCAATAGCGGAATTTAATTTTTCATACCCTTCAGAAACTGATTTGGTCTGCATTACCAGTAATGCGTTCTTCACCTCCGTAATACTTTCTTCTGCAGTAACATCACGAATATGCCTGATGACAAACCCCTCAAATGAAAACAACGAAAGGGGTATGCATTTTTGCAGCTTTTCAAAATCAAGTATGTTAAATGTTTTATGGCATACAGTACCTTTTTCCAGTTCGGGAAGGCTGCCTTCAAGGTGTACTTCTACAAAATTCTCATCCAGCAAAACCCTGCTGTAGCGCCTCAGGCCTGTAATCCTGTCCACCACATGAAACATCATTTTTTCCTTTTCTGCCAATTGGATGTTGTAATACTTTTTCAGTATCATGCGGTAAGCAAGAAAAAGGTTTTCCTGCTGTATGTATTCAAACGGAACCTCCGGCGGCAACTGCACATAACCTTTTTCATCAGGATTAAAGAAATAACCGTAAGCCGGGGAATAATAGAATATTTCAAAGCGGTAAGGCGTGCCTACGGAATAATATTCAACCATGTTTTGTGTGGAAACAGGGAACAATGTGGTAGCCACCAGTTGCAGTATATCGCCGTATTTTTCAAGTATGCTGAAATCGGTAATGGGTTGAAGCAGTTCAGGGTGGGCCTCAAGTTTTTTGATAATAAACCTGAATACATCCGGCCTGTTCTCCAGCGGCGATTCAATTTTGCTGCGCAGGAATTTTACATACGGGGCAAAAGATACATGGCCTTTTAGCCCGGGGTTTTCCCGGAAAACATCCGGGTTAAGCTTTAGCACTTTGCAGCTTACCTGCTCCAGCACCTGTTCTGTTACATCCGCCATAATCATGCAATTCTTACGTGGAAAATTAAGAAACGGATTTCATAAGACCGGTACCGGCGGTCAAATACAACAAACTGTAAACCGCATTACCGGCAGCTTATAAAAACAATGAAAGTGAACAGCCAAATTCCGTGCTAATGGTTACCGGGCAGGCAAATTGACATTACTGCGCCGCCGGGGTAACCTCAACTTCCTCTTCCCGGCTTTCGTTGTATTCAATAATAAAGTTGTTTTTCCCTTCTCCGGTCAATATAGAAAGGTAGCGTTGCTGTATGAGTTCAAGTATGGAAAGAAAGAGAAAAATAGCATGGATGCGGTTTTCGCAGTTCTCTATCAGCTTTTCAAACGACATGGTTTTTTCCTGTTTTGCAAGGGAAAGCATCTGTTCCCTTGCACCTTCCATGGTATAATTGTAGTTGTAAACCACATGCTGCGGCCTGTTGTTTCTGTCATACACCCGCTTCATTACTTTTTCAAAAACCTTCGTCAGTTTGTAAAGGGTAATGGTTTGTATTTCTGTACCTTCAGCCGCTTCCTCGCCAACAATTGTTAATTCTTTCTGAAGGTTGCCGCGTTTTGCCAAAAGCATACGCTGCGCTTCCATATCGGCCATTTTAGCAGCCGCCTCTTTGTACTTTTTATATTCAAGTATCTTATCAACCAGTTCCTGCCGGGGGTCAATTTCATTGCCCTGTTCATCCAGCTCTTTGCGGGGCAACAGCATTTTTGCCTTAATGCGCATGAGTGTTGAAATAAAGAGTATGAACTCACTGCTCAGTTCAATATTCAGCTCTTCTGAACGATGGCTGAATTGCAGAAAATCCTGAATGATTTTGGTGATGGGTATATTGTAAATGTCCAGTTCGTCCCTTTCAATAAAAAAAAGCAGTAAATCAAAGGGGCCTTCAAACTGGGGTAATTTAATCTGGTACGATGATGTGTTCACATGAATGATTTAAAAAAGCCAACTTTAAACATTGGCCTGACATGTTTTGGAAAACCCGCCAAGCCTGCCAGTCATAACAAAAGTAAGAAAACTGTGCCAATCAGAGTTTGGCGCTAAAACCAACTGAAAGCAGTGATTTAAGCTGTGTACGGGGTGCATCCCGGTTGGGGCCGAATATCCTTGCATCATCATCATAAATCAGATCGAGGTTGTATGTAACAGAGAGAAATTTATTTACTTTTAAACCCACCACATTGGTCCAGAACACATCAATGTTCTGCGGTTTTTTTAAATAATTTGAGTAGAGGTCCAGCCTGCTCTTCAGCACCACATTCTTCATTACTTCTTTATTAAAGTTTGCAGTAACATAAGCGCCTGCTTCAACCTTTACTTCACGGTACGGGCTTACCCCATATAAAGCGGCCAGTTCAAAGGGCCGGTTGGCCACAATGGTCCATCTTGCTGAAATAGGAGAAAAGAAAACGCTGAAATAGTCCTTCGGCGTCCAGTCAATACCCGGGGCCATCGTAATAATGGCCGGGGCAAACCATGATGAGATGCGTTGCTGCGGTGTTTTGCTGTAATCATAACCGTCAGTAAACTGCGAACGGAAATTGCCCACCCCTCCAAAACCTAATTTGGGGCGGAACTGGTAAGTATATTTTGAAAACAGGTCAATCCTGTCATCGTTCTTGCGCAGGCCCTGCGATGTTGTTTTTACCAGTGCATAAAAAAGATCGAGGTTGTTGTTCCACCTTTGCTTCCCTTTTTTAAGGTTGGCAAAAACATTTACATATCCGTTTAATGCCAGTGAGAATTTTTCACCGCCTGCGGCCCAGTTGCGTGTGCCCCCCTGTGCAATACCCAGGTTAATAAGGCCTCCTTTCTTCCAGCCGCTTTTGTGAGATGTATCATCTGCAAACTGTTTTGAGCCTGTGGCTTTAATATCCTGTACGG
>JANRKT010000062.1:0-2060 GCA_033763355.1 Chitinophagaceae bacterium
TTAAGTTACAACCTTTGCTTTTACTGCAGAATTATTTGTGCCCTTCATTTTGACTGACGAAACGGAAAAGACGGGATGCGTTTATGCCTGGTAAATAATGCAGTTACAATGCTGCACATAGGGCTCCATTTCCAGTAAATATTTTCTGTCTTCGTCATAGTACTTTGCCCGGTCAGTATCCTCACCGGCAAATGCTTTGATGGCTTCAATATCCGGCCACCATGATACTACCCAAATGTGCGTAATATCTCCTTCATCCCGTTGCCAGATTTGTGCGCCAAGGTTACCTTTTGTACTTATGAGATTTTTGATACCTGTTGACTCTGTATATTTCCTGTAATTATCAGCATCTGATTTTTTTGTGCGGCCATGCCAGATTCTTGCAATCATTTTATGCATTTTTTAATGCCAGGGCTATCTGGCCGATGTGGTAAATGTCATGCTGCATTTGCCCGTTCAGGAATGTCCTGAGTGTATAAGCCGATCCTGCAAAATTTTTATCCAGCGAGTCATCTTTATATGCGGAAAGGGCTTTAACCAGTTCCTGCTGATTTTGCTCTAACTTTTTTACGAGCTTATTCCAGTTGTCCGTTGTTTGTTCAGCAGGTAACGGGGCCCAATCGTCTTTTGAACCTGTTTCTATGGAAGTTTTGATGTCTCCATTTAATCTTTTTACCAGCAGGTCACGCCAGGCATAAAGGTGATGGGTGATTTCATAAGCGGAATGAGAAGCGTTGTTTGATTTCTTGTAAACAAATTTGGGGTTTGCATTGCTTATGATAGCCATCAGTGGCTTCCCGTACCAGGGCTCGCCATCGTAAATGCTTTTAAATTCGCTGATGTAATTGCTTATTTCTTTGTTCATGCTTTGTTTTTTAGTGTATGCAAATTCATACAAAGCTTTTTTAACCGGCTTAGGAATCTTGCTTTATTTTTAAAGGTTAAATTTTATTTTAACGGCATCTTCTTCATTACGGGATGCAGTAACTTTAAGCTATGAAACTGGCGGATATTCATTTGTTGTACAGGGGCAGCTTTTACAGGGTGGTAGACTTTAAATGCCATTGTGCAGTTTGTTCGGTAAGCGGGCCTGAATACAACGACAGTTTTTGTCTTTCTTTTATCCGCAAAGGTTTTTTTGAATACCGCAGTTTTAAAAGAAATGATGAAGTGCATGCGGGAAGGATATTGATCTCCAAACCGGGTTATGAGCATACCACAAGGCATATTGACGATAACCCTGATGTGGTTACCATTTTTGATTTTAAACGATCATTTTTTGATGAAACCATAATGGATGTTTATGGCAGCAGGCTGTCTTGGCTATTGAAGAACCGCGACATCCATTCATTAATGATTGCTGCAACGGCTGAACTGGAATACCTTCACAACAGGATATTTCAGAAATTAATTTCCGGTAAATACAATTCACTCGAAACAGACGAACTGGTAATGGGTTTACTGGAGAAAGTAATGATGGTGCCGGGCAACAGCGAAACCCCCGTAACGTTGCCGGATAAATTAAAACAACACCATCTTGGCACAGTTGAAAAAGCAAGGGATTATATTTTGTCTCATTTCAAAGAAAATATTTCGCTGCAGCAACTGTCTTCGCATTGCCTGGTGAGCCCGTTTCATTTCAGCAGGCTGTTTAAAAAATTTACCAGAGAAAGCCCCCACCAGTACCTGAATGCTGTACGGCTTACACATGCCCGGGTTTTATTAACAGAAACAAATTTTCCTGTGTCGGGCATTGCATACGAATGCGGGTTTAACAGCCCGGAACATTTTGTAACGGCGTTTAAGCAATACCATAAAATCAACCCCTCAGCGCTACGCAGGCAGCATGCCTGAAAATAGCAGGTTTCCTAAGTTCCTTTTCAGAATAGGCTGTTAGTTTCGCAGTTAAAATAAGCTGTATGAAGAAAATAATTCCTGTTACATTGTTTATTGTACTGTGTATGCATACGTATGCCCAATCCGGGTTCAAAGGCGAATTCAAAAAAGCTGCAGACCATGATGACATCGTTGTTCTGAGTAAACTGAATAACCAGTTTTTC
>JANRKT010000063.1:0-6406 GCA_033763355.1 Chitinophagaceae bacterium
CAAAGAAACAATTGCACCGGTGGAAGAAGCGCATCGTGCCTGCTCCGCCTGTTTGCTGCACCATATTGCGATGAAGCTGAAACGGAAAGTTTACTGGGACCCGGTGAAAGAGCAGTTTAAAAACGATGATGAAGCGAATAAAATGCTGAGCCGTACGCAACGCAAAGGGTATGAAGTGAAAGTATAGAATTTTTGTGTAGCTAACTTTTGTTCCCTGATTAATCTTCCCTTGCGACGCTCCGTTCAGGGTTCTGTTCGCTATTGAGCTTTTAACGATATGCCTAACTTGTTTAGATGAAAATAATTCTGTTTCATATTCTGCTATTGTTCCTGCAAACTGCAACCGGGCAGGGAACTAATGGTACAGCTGTCAAACATTTTAAAAGGATTAATTTCGAACCAACTATTTTTTACCGGGATTATTATTCAGGCACGGCGCCTGTACTCACCATAAATCCGGGTGATACTGTCAGTACCGAAAGCATTGATGCAGGTGGTTACGATGAAAAAGGATTAAAAGTATCTGAAAGGGGCAACCCTCTTACCGGCCCTTTCTTTATTGAAGGCGCTGCTCCGGGAGATGCCATTGCAGTAACCATTACAAAACTTTCGCTTAACAGGAATTATGCTACGACACTGGAGGCGCTGACGCCACGAAGCCTGCCCGGTAAAGATGCAAAGCAAAAATGGAGAACTGCAAAATTGGTTAAATGGAACCTTGACCTGGAAAATAATATTGCGACCCCGGTAAATAAACATGAACATTTGCAGGACTTCAAAATTCCTTTACATCCTTTTTGGGGTTGTGTGGGTGTTGCACCGGCAGGTGTAAAGAAAATTCCAACCGGTGCTTCGGGGGTTTATGGCGGCAATCTCGATTTTAAATTCATTACTCAGTCAGCCACAGTTTACCTCCCGGTATATCACAGTGGTGCATTACTGTTCATGGGCGACGGCCATGCAGTGCAGGGAGATGGTGAACTAAACGGCGATGCACTGGAAACTTCGATGAGTTTTGAGTTTACGGTGCGGGTCATTAAAAACGGAGCCGCTGAATTGCAGCACCCAAGAGCTGAAGACAGCAACTATATTATGGCTTTCGGGATTGAAAAAAATCTGGATGAGGCCTTAAAAACTGCGACACAAAATTTATTGAACTGGCTGCAAAAAGATTACCAGCTTTCTTACATTGAAGCAACACAGGTAATTGGGACTTCGGTTAACTATTTTATTCCGAAAATAGCTGCAACAATAGTTGAAATAGCAGCAATGATTCCAAAAAAAATTCTTGAACCTTTAAAAAATATAACTGAGGAATGATTTATTCTAAACCCAACAGCGCCGCCCTTCATAGATTTATCATGGTTATTACAGGCATTCTTTTTTTATCAGCATGCAGCAACAATAAAATGACAACAACCAAACCTGTACAGCTCATCACCCTCGACCCCGGACATTTTCATGCAGCCCTGGTGCAAAAAACAATGTATGCTGATGTAGATTCAGCAGTATATGTGTATGCACCTGAGGGAAATGACTTAAAACTTCATTTGGGTAGGATTAATTCATACAATGCAAGAACAGAATCCCCAACCAGGTGGAAGGAAGAAATTTATACCGGCAATGATTTTTTTGAAAAGATGATTGGAGCGAAGAAGGGGAATGTGGTGGTGCTGTCAGGCAATAACCAGAAGAAGACAGATTATATTTTGCAATCACTGCAAAACGGGTTGAATGTATTTGCAGACAAACCGATGGTGATAGATGCAGCCGGTTTTGAAAAACTAAAGCAGGCATTTGAAGTGGCTGCAAAGAATAAACTGCTGTTATATGATATCATGACCGAGCGATACGAGATAAACACCATCCTTCAGCGGGAGCTTTCCATGATACCTGAAATATTTGGCAAACTGCAAAAAGGCACATCGGATAATCCCGCCATCACCAAGGAAAGTATTCATCATTTCTATAAATATGTTTCAGGCAGTGTGCTCACAAGACCGGCCTGGTTTATGGATGTATCACAACAGGGTGAAGGCATCGTGGATGTAATGACGCATCTTGTTGATTTGGTACAGTGGGAATGTTTTCCGGAACAGGTTATTGACTATACGAAAGATATTACAATCAATACAACTAAAAGATGGGCAACAGGTATGAGCCTGCAGGAGTTCAAAGCAATTACAAAGCAGGACAGTTTCCCGGCTTATCTCCATAATTCTTTAACCAATGATACCAGCATCGGCGTCTATTGTAATGGTGAAATCAATTACACCATTAAAGGCATTCATGCAAAAACATCGGTGATATGGAATTATAAGGCCCCGGAAGGAACAGGTGACACACATTATTCAATTATGAGGGGGACAAAAGCAAATCTGGTTATACGACAAGGGAAGGAGGAAAGCTATAAACCTGTTTTATATATAGAACCGGTAACAGATGATACCGCCTTTCAAACAAACTTAAAGCAACACTTTAATATAATAAGTACAAAATTCCCCGGTGTTGAATTATACAAGATTGGAAAGGGATGGAGTGTTAAATTACCGGAGCGGCTGGTGGAAGGCCATGAAGCGCATTTTGCACGGGTGACGGAAAAATTTCTTGAATATTTAAAAAATGGAAACATGCCTGCCTGGGAAATGCCGAATATGCTGTCAAAATATTATACAACCACAAAAGCGTTAGAGATGGCATTAAAAAATAAACAATGAAATACATTCTTCTTATTGGTTTTGTAATTTATGTTTCTTTGGCAACGGCTCAAAAAACAGATTCATTAGCTCCTTATGTATATCGCTGGAGCAATCTTGAAGCAATAAAAGAAGATACAAGGATACGGAGACAGATACTGGAGGGAAGTACCACATCTTTGTCTTATTTCGAAGTGCATGCCTCCACACTCGAATCCGGCAAAGCCCCTCACCCGCCCCACAAACACGATGACCAGGAAGAGCTGATGATTGTATTAGAAGGGACCGTGAAGATTACTATAAATGGTATAAGTAAAATCCTCGGTTCCGGAAGCATCGCATTTGCTATGCCCGGTGATGAGCATGGAATAGAAAATGCAGGAACCACACAGGCCACTTACTATATTCTTAAATACAAAGGCAGATTCCCCAATCATGAACGGGGCAAGCAGGCTGGCGGTTCTTTTATGCTTGACTGGAATGATTTGCAAACCCGCAATACCGGTAAGGGTTATCGCAGGGATTTTTTTAACAGGGCTACATCACAATTAGCGCAGTTTGAAATGCACACCACCGCATTGAATGCTGATTCGGCAAGTCATGCGCCACATACACATGTCCAGGAAGAAATTATTCTGATACTGCGGGGTAATGTAACCATGCATATTGACGGAAAACTGTTTCCGGCATCATACGGTGATGTTGTTTTTCTTCCTTCCCGTATTCCGCATGCTTTGCTGAATACAGGAAAGGAGCAATGTGAGTATTTTGCTTTTCAGTGGAGAAATTAATTTATCAGCTTAAAATAAACCACATGAAAAAAATCATACCATTACTAAGTTGCCTGTTAGTAATTATGGTGCATACCCATGCGCAGCAAAAGACGGGTCTGTTTGATGGCAATGAAGATGTGGGTAACCCGATTAAAAAAGGCGCTGCTGCTTATAACCCTCAAACACAGGAATACAGCATGGAGTGTGGCGGTAAAAACATGTGGGCCAATGATGACCAGTTTCGGTTTATCTGGAAAAAGATAAAAGGCGATTTTATTATCAGTGCTACAGTTCGTTTTATAGGAGCCGGAACAGACCCGCACCGCAAAATCGGAATTATTGCAAGAAATGAACTGACACCCAACTCTCCCTACGCAGATGCATGTGTGCATGGCGATGGGTTAACATCATTGCAGTTCAGAAAAACAGATACATCGCAAACAGAACAGGTGGTATTATCATCCAATCCGGTTTATATTGAACTGCAGCGGTCGGGAAATATTTTTACTTTTTCAGCAGCAGCTCCCGGAGAAAATTATAAATCTTCTTCTAAAGAACTTGTTTTAAATGAAGAAGTATATGCCGGTCTATTTATATGTTCACATAATGAAAATGTGGTGGAGAAAGCAGTGTTCAGCAATGTCCGCATCATCATTCCTGCAGCAAAAGATTTCCGCCCTTACCGTGATTATATCGGCAGCCATGTTGAAGTGATGGATGTATTTACCGGCCATCGCAAAATTCTTCACAGTGCATCAAATTCATTGCAGGCCCCCAACTGGACAAAGGACGGTAAACATCTTATTTATAATTCTGAAGGTTTATTGTACAAGCTGGACCTCACAAATAATTCAGTAGCTACATTGAATACCGGTTTCGCCAATCAGAATAATAATGACCATGTAATATCTTTTGATGGGAAACAATTGGCCATCAGTCACCATGTTGGTGAAAAAAGAATTTCAACCTTGTTTACATTACCAATAACCGGTTCGGATAAACCCATGCAAATCACTTCCCCCGATTCAGGCCATTCTTATTTGCATAGCTGGTCACCTGATGGAAAGAAATTAATCTTTACAGGTCAGCGAAAAAATCAATACGATATCTGGGCAATTGATATCATTACAAAAAAAGAAACACAGCTCACCAATACACCAACACTGGATGATTCACCGGAATACAGCCCCGATGGCAAATGGATTTATTTTAATTCCGTAAGAACAGGCACGATGAAGCTCTGGCGTATGAAACCCGATGGCAGTGGCCAGGAGCAGGTGACCTTTGATGAATACAATGACTGGTTCCCGCATTTTTCACCTGACGGTAAATGGATAGTTTATCTGTCATACCCGAAAGAAATCAACCCTGCAGAACATCCCTGGTACCAGAAAATTTATTTGCGGTTAATGCCGGCAAGCGGAGGCGTGCCAAAGACCATTGCGTATGTCTATGGCGGGCAGGGAACGATTAATGTGCCATCGTGGTCACCGGACAGTAAACGAATTGCTTTTGTAAGTAATACAAAGTACCCCTGAAAAGGAATAATTAATCTCTCAATATGAAAGCGTTACTAATAAATACTGTTTTTCTTTTCGCCTTTTGGAATTCATCTGTGGTTTTTGCACAGATAAAACTTCCCCGGCTTGTACGGGACAGTATGATATTGCAAAGAGATGCCGATGTAAAAATCTGGGGCTGGGCATCGAAAAATGAAAAGATTAGTATCAAATTCAACAACAAAGCATATAAAACAAAGGCAGATGCAGATGGCAAATGGTCAGTTTTTCTTTCACCTATGAAAGCAGGAGGGCCATACACAATGGATATTGCCGGAAAGAATAAAATAACGCTGAAAGAAATTCTGATTGGTGATGTCTGGTTTTGCAGCGGCCAGTCAAATATGGTTCATCAGATGAATATTCATGATGTGACGTATGCAAAGGATATTGCTGAAGCAAACAATCCACAGATAAGGCATTTCTCGATATCCACACTTACAAATCTGCAGGAACCGCAAAATGATTTGCCAACCGGTTATTGGAAACCGGCAGTAGGTAATGATGTAAGACCTTTTTCTGCTGTGGCTTATTTTTTTGCAAGAAAAATTTATGAAAAATATCATGTGCCCATCGGCATCATCAATGCCAGTGTGGGCGGCACACCTATTGAAGCATGGACAAGTGAAGAAGGGCTGAAAATTTTTTCTCCATTAATAACTACAATTCAGAAAAATAAAGACACGGCTTATATAAACAGTTTAAACAGGCCTCAGGTTGCAAATACAAACAGGTCACAGCAACAAACTGATTTAGGATTAGCAGGTCAAACCAAATGGTTTGATATTTCCTATGAGCCAAAAGGATGGCGAAACATAAATATTCCCGGTTATTGGGAAGACCAGGGGATTAAAGACCTGAACGGTGTGGTTTGGTACAGAAAGGAAATAGAAATACCTGCTTCTATGATTGGTAAACCGGCCAAAGTTTTTTTAGGAAGAATTGTTGATGCAGATGAATTGTATATAAATAGCAAAAAGATTGGTATTACAACTTATCAATACCCTCAAAGAAGATATAATGCGCCTGCTGATGTATTGAAAGCAGGTAAAAACATATTTGTAATCCGCATTACAAACACAGCCGGTAAAGGAGGTTTTGTGCCGGATAAACCCTATTGCATTTTTTCCGGCAGCGATACTGTTGATTTGAAAGGAACCTGGCAATATAAAGTTGGTGATGTGTATGTACCAGGGGCAGGCGGCGGCGGTTTTGGTTTTTTTGCACAGAACCAGCCGGCAGCATTATACAATGCAATGGTTGCTCCTGTTATTAATTATGCTGTCAAAGGTTTTCTCTGGTACCAGGGAGAATCAAATACAGGCCGTGCAGAAGAATATGCAAGGCTTCAGCCGGCAATGATTGCTGACTGGCGCAG
>JANRKT010000064.1:0-11339 GCA_033763355.1 Chitinophagaceae bacterium
AAACAACCCCATTCTTTGTGGTATTTTTTATAGCTGATGCGGAATGTGCCTTCAGGCGTCATGCGGTCCCCTTCCATTTTTTTATCGGCTAAAGTTTTATTGCCAAATACAACAGGATAAGTAGCCAGCCAGCCCTCTTCATCAAAAACCTGCATTTCGTAATCTGATTTGTCAATTACAATCCTGTAATTTGATTCAGGGTATTTTTTTGCGGGAACAACTTTTTTAACTGCCGGGGTGTAGCTTTTTTTCTTCTTTTTTATAACTGGTTTTTCCGCTTCAAAACCACTCAGAAGCAAAGCAACGCATACCAAAAGAAGGGTGAACGAAAAACGGGTACTCATATTCCTGGCTATTATGGCTCATTTACTCAAACGACGTGCCTGAAAAAAATATTATTGAATGTGGAAAAGCTTTAACGATTCATTTTTAATGAAAATCAAAAAGCTGCCTCAGAGGAAGCAGCTTACACGGGTGGAATAAAAAACGGGAATTATGGTTAATGAGAAACTTTGGGTTGTAATTTTTTGGCTGAGGCTATCATCTCTTTCAATGAATCAACCGAGGGTACCCGGCCGCTTAAGCCAAATTTTTCATTGGTTTCAACCAGTTTACTGTGCAGGCTTTCAGCACTTCTGTCGGCAAATTCTTTCACAGTGTCCACACCTGCTGCTTCAAGCAGTTCGGAAAACTGGCTTGCAACACCTTTGATGCGGAACAGGTCTGAATGATTGACCCATGTAAGAACAAGTGATTCCGGTATGCCTGTTTTAGATGCTATTTCCTGCCTTCCTTTTTTTGTGCCTCCCTTTTCAAGCAAATCACCTGTTGTGTTTATGCCTATCTGCTGCAGTTTTTCTGCATAGGTAACGCCGATGCCTTCTATATCAATAACCTTATATGCCATCTGCTGGTTTTGTTCTGCAATAATATTTCATGTTCTTATCATTACCGTTAAAATCGCTTCTTAGTTATCAACATTTAAAATAAAAAACCCCGCTGAAAAACGGGGTTGCTTTTTGCATGAGAAAACTGTATAAACCGTAAAAATATTTACCAGCTGCTGAAACGGATGCCCACAGTATAGGGCAGTTGTTCCACCCCGTATTTGTGCAGCGGGGTAATGGCGTATGAGCCGTAAAAACGCACCGGGCCCAAACCCAGTTCGGCCACATAGGCAAACTTCCAGCGCTCCAGGTTAAAGTCGGTTTTTTGTTTTTGTTTTCCCCTTTCACCGCTTTTTTGTTTTTGTCTTACACTGTATAAAAACCCTGCGCTGGCGCCAACACTGAGCTGGATGCCCCCATGGCGGTTGTTGGGGTTGAAATTGAAATTGAGCATGAAAGGAACAGTTAAGTAATCGGCAGCCAGCTTGTTTTTTGAAAAATTCACACTGTCGCGTATTACATAGGGGTTGCCTCCGTCTACATAGCTGATGTTTGTTTTATAATAATAATTGTTGTTCTCTATACCGAAGCCGTATTTCAGGTTCACCACATGTTCAATCAGGTTCATGCGCTGCATAAAGAACCATAAATTAAAATTGGAGATACGGGCGCCTTTGATGGAGAAGTCACCCTCATTAACGGGGCTGCTCCCTGCATTTTTAATAAATGACTGCGCCGCTGCTGAAGAATAATTGGTCTGGTCGTTAAATCCTGAGTAACCAATATCAACAATCATCCAGTTGGTGGTAATGTTGTCCCTTTTGTACTGCCTGCGTCGGTATTCTTTGTTTTCATTGTAAACGTTGTATTCTTTCGACCTGCCATCACCTCCTTTTTTTATGATGATGATATTGCCAACGCGGATGGTGTCGCCTTCTGCTGTATTGCGGCCTGTCGTATCAGAAGGTTGTTTCACTGTTGTATCAACCTGTGCAAATGTGCCTGCTGCGCAAAAAATCCCCAGCATGATCAGAAATACTTTCTTCATGATTCTTATAATTTTTAATTGTAAAGCAGATATTACTTATTAGCCTTTGCTATTTCAAAGCTGGCTATCCTTACTACCGGTTTATCCGGGTCAGGATTGGTAGCCTTGTTAAATATCCGGCTGGCTTTGCGGGTAAGGCTCCGGAACAAACCCTTTCTTTCACGGGGTTCTTCGTCCTTTGCCGCCACTTCTATCCCGTAATTTTCTGTTAACAGCGCCTGTGTGGCATAATCATTTTTTACATCAGTCTGCCAGGCGGGCTGGTCAACAATATTTTTTTCAGGGATAACAGTATTAACTGCCACCGGGTTACCGGAATTTATTTTTGAGCTGGTTATGGTTTCTGTTTTCCGGATGGTTTCAGCCGGGATTACCGCAACAATTGTTTCTGTTCCTTTCTGCCCATTCAGTTCTTCTGTTTTCTTTTCTGTGCTGTTGTTTGAACCGGATTCATTCTTCTGTTTTTTTACAACAGTTGTTACGGCCAGTGGTTGGTGTGTTTTATTTTCAACAGCGCCGTTTATTTTTTTGTTGCCTGCATCATTATTGTTTGTATTTGCAGCAAGGGGATTTGAAGTTTTGCTTTCAGGTACAGTTTCTGTTCTTGTTCCCGGTACTGCAGTTTTATTTGTGTCAATTCCTGCAACAGCATTCTCCTGGCTATCCGGCGGGGAAGTATTTATCCATATCAGCCCTGCTGTTATAAATAAAACTGCTGCTGCAGCCACACGCCACCATTTTATATTTACACTTACCGTTTTTGCAGGCTGTTTTTCTGTTCTGTATAATCCGCTTTTGTCAGGATAAACAACCGTTGGATCCGCTTCCAGCTTTGACATTTTCAATAAGCCGAGTTCCTTCTCCCTTTTGGGGTTTTGCGCTGCAAACTCTTCAGTTGCTTTTCTTCGCTGTTCATTCAGTTCGCCGTCAACATAAAGCAGAAAATACTCTTCATAATTGTTTGTGTTCACCAATGCAGCTTCTTCTTTCAGCAATAATTCTTTTGTTTCAAAGCGGATGCTTTCATCGGGGTTCAGCATGGTGTCTTTAAGTAAGGCCAGTTCTTCTTCAAGGTCGGGATGTTTGTTTATGAATTCCTCCACCGCTTGTTTTTCCTCTGCAGGTAATTCGTTGTCTATATACAGCAGGAAAAATTCCTCGTAGTTGTTACGGCTAATGGCCCCTCCATTTCTGTAACTGCCGGAAGAAGAGGTGAAACCGCTGTCCATATATTTTTTATTAAATAACATTTTCAATTCTTACCAGGTATTCTTTTAATTGCAGCCTTGCCCTGTGCAGGTAAACTTTTACCTGGCTTTCGCTTAATCCTGTAATCTTGCCAATCTCTTCATAGCTGTACCCCTCATAATCTTTCAGCATCACCAGCGATCGTTGCGTATCATTCAGTCTGCCAAGGGCCTCTTCCAGTACTTTTTTTACATTACCCTGCGGCCTTTCTTTTGCAATACGGGTTTCATCTGCAAATTCTTCCCTCAGGCTAATTCTTTTTACTTTTCTCAAATGGTCAATCATCTGGTTATAGGCGATGGTAAAAAGATAAGATTTGCTTCTGTCAGCTTCCACATCTTCCCTGTTGCGCCATAATTTCTCAAAAGCTGTTTGCACCACATCCCTTGCATCCTCTTCATGCCTGAGGTTTTTAAGGATGAAGCGGTACACATTGTCTGCATACTGGTTTACACAGTTGTTATAGTCTTTTTCGGTCATACAGTCAGTTCTGAATCCACTCCCTAAAATTACTCTGCTAAGCTTGTATTTTAAAAGTAATACGGACAGGCGGGTGATAAGTTACAGCAAGGGGAAGATTTTTTGTAATTAACCGCTGACGGGGTCTTCAACCGCCGTCAGGGTTTGAGGGGATAAATAAAAAATCCGGTACCAGAAGATACCGGATTAATAAAAGTAAAAAATACCCTATATACTTTTATTTGTTTAGTGACATAAGATGACGTGAAAGAGATTCCAACACAGGGATACCCGAACGGGACTTTTTTTCATCCTGCTCACTGCATTTTTCTGAGCAGGGAATTTCGCCGGCAGGAACTGCCCCATCTGTGTTTTTTTGATAACTGAACCATGCCAAACTCACTACTGCCACCATCACAAGTACCGCTATCCTCAGGTAAGATTTCCGTCTCATAACAGCATATTTGAATAGTAAGACGAAGATACCTGAAAAATGTTACGGCTATATTAAAAAAAGTTAAAGTATGGTTTATAAAGGTTAATTTCTGCAGGGGTTTGTCGGCCTTTTGACAGATGTTGTACCACTGATTGGGGTTTATGATCTGTATTTTAGTCTCCAATCTGCGGCGGATTTTTTTTAGGTTTGTCTTTTAAATACACTGCTTTATGAATGAAAAATTAGTTACCCGGCTTGCACAGGAGCTGGAAGAAATCAGAAATTCCGGATTGTATAAAACCGAAAGGATAATTGAAAGCGCACAGGGCGCAGAAATACGCGTTGGCGGTAAAACGGTTATAAACCTTTGCGCCAACAATTACCTGGGCCTTTCTTCTCAACCCAAAGTACTTGAAGCGGCCAAAAAATACATTGACCTGAGGGGCTATGGCATGAGCAGTGTGAGGTTCATTTGCGGCACACAGGATATTCATAAGGAGCTGGAAAGAAAGCTCTCAAAATTTCTTGGCACAGAAGATACCATATTGTATGCTGCTGCATTTGATGCAAACGGAGGTGTGTTTGAACCTTTATACGGGGAAAAGGATGCCATTATATCAGATGAGCTGAACCATGCTTCAATTATTGACGGGGTGCGTTTGTGCAAGGCGCAGCGCTTCCGGTATAAACACAATGACATGGCCGACCTTGAAACAAAACTTAAGGAAGCGCAAAACGCAAGGAACCGTGTAATTGTTACTGATGGCTCTTTCAGCATGGATGGAACCATTGCGCAATTGGATAAAATTTGCGGGCTGGCCGATAAATATGATTCGGCCGTGATGATTGATGAATGTCATTCATCAGGTTTTTTGGGCAAAACCGGAAGGGGCACACATGAATACCGTGGTGTAATGGGCAGAATTGATATTATTACAGGAACACTCGGGAAAGCGCTTGGCGGGGCGTCAGGCGGGTTTACCAGCGGCAGAAAGGAAATTATTGAAATGCTGCGCCAGCGGAGCCGTCCTTATCTTTTTTCAAATACACTTCCACCGGGTATAGTTGGCGCTTCAATAGCGGTACTTGATATGCTAAGCGAAACAACAGAGTTGCGGGATAAACTGGAATGGAATACCAGGTATTTCAGAAGTAAAATGACAGAAGCTGGTTTTGACATCCGTATAGGCGACCATCCTATTGTTCCCATTATGTTGTATGATGCCGTGCTGGCGCAAAAAATGGCAGCGCAGTTGCTGGATGAAGGTATTTACGTAATTGGTTTCTTTTTCCCGGTCGTGCCCCAGGGGAAGGCCCGCATCCGGGTACAACTCAGCGCAGCACACGATAAACAGCACCTTGATAAAGCCATTGCTGCATTTACAAAAGTGGGAAAAGCTTTAGGAGTATTATCAAAGGCGCCGGCTTCCTGAAGAAATACAAAACAAATAATAAAAGGCTGCCTTTTGATGAAGACAGCCTTTTGAATATTTCAGGTAATTATCCCTTATCTGATAACATACAAATTAATACCCGGGGTTCTGCTGAGACTTCAAAGAAGGGTTAATATCTACTTCCCGTTGGGGTATGGGAAGTATAACTTTGGGGTCACCTGGTTTTGAAATTGCAGCAGTTGGTCCTGATGAACGCAGCGCTTTTCCTTTTCTTAATAAATCCATTCTTCTGTGGCCTTCAAAACACAATTCCTTTCTTCTTTCATTTAGTATAGCATCAACAAGCTCCTGTTTTGTCGCAAAAGTAGCCAATGTCCATGTGGCTAAACCGGCCCTTGTACGCAGGGCATTCATTAAATCAATTGATGTCTGGTTAATGCCGTCTTTCTCTGCCAGTGCTTCAGCACGGTTAAGGTACATTTCAGTAACTCTTATTACAGGCGAGTTGTCAGTATTATTCACGGCATCGGGATACTTTAACGTAAACCTTCTGCTAACGCCATCAGCAGCTACACCTGTTGCGCTTGCAAGAAACCTTTTATCACCTGGTTCGGCCTGAAATGCCAGTTCAAGATTGGTTGTAAAGGGGCAATCGCCGCGACCGCCATTGGCAGCCGGCCTGTGATAAGAAGCCCATCCACCAGCACCTGTACGTGAGTTATCAGTAGTTGTCATCTGGATGCTGAAAACATCTTCCGCAGTGTTTCCATCATAAAAGGAATAGTTTGAGGCAAGAACATAAGTGGGTGTGGCAGTTATTACCGCATCGGCAAAGGCAGCGGCCTCTGTCCATTCGCCACGGTACAAATGAAGCCTTGATAAAAGCGCCCTGGCTGACCCTTTTGTAGCCCGTCCCCTTGTATCAGAAGCGGCGGTATAGCTTACAGGTAAATCAGGAATTGCTTCTTCAAGGTCCTTCTTTATCTGAAGATGGGTTTCATTTACAGTGGCTCTTCCGGGAAACTCTACAACACCTGTAAACTCTTTTAGTACCAGCGGAACGCCGAGGTTGTTTCCGCCATTTATCTGTACCGGCTGAGCAAAAAGGTTTACCAGCTGGAAGTAAGTTAATGCACGCATAAACTTGGCTTCGGCTATCATTTGTTTTTTTTGAGCGTCAGTAAAGCCAGTTTCAGTAATACTGTTTACCCTGTCAATAATTGAATTTGCTCTTAGTATCACCCTGTAATGATCCTGCCACCAGCCTGCTACTGTAACGTTGGTTGAAATAGTAGTAAACTGGAAAATTTCCTGCAGGGTAGGAAAAGACCCTACAAACTCTACATTGTCTGCCTGGAAGTCGCCCATGATTTGGGGTTGTGACCCAAAAACATTTATGAGCTGTGCGGTGCTATATACTCCGTTCAAAGCTCCCTGTGCGCCAGCCTTGCTTGTAAAAACAGCATTATCGGAAACAGATTGCTCAGGTTCTATTTCCAATTCTTTTTTACAACTGAAAAGCGAGATGGTCAACAGCATGACTGCATATAATTTATATAATTTCATTGTTTTCACTTTTTAATGATTGAATGATTAAAGGCCGATGTTTACGCCAAATGTTATCGTTCTTGCCTGCGGCAATGCAAAGAAAGACTCTCCTGTAACCAGCCCGCCGCCATTGGCAGAAACTTCAGCATCCGGACCACGGAAATTTTTGTCTTGCCAGATAAACAAATTCTGGCCCAGCACATAGAAACGTGCACTTGTTATGTATTTTAATTTTTCTATTACACGTGAAGGTAACCTGTACCCAAGCGATAAAACCTTAAGGCGCATATAAGAACCATCCTGCAATTGTAATGTTGATAGCTGGTTAAAGATGGGCGCCGTTGAACTTGCAAGCCTGGGGGCAAAGGCAACATCTCCCGCCGCTTTCCAGTAATTGAGGATGTTTTTTGTTTTGTTGAATGCAGCTGAGCCCATGTTTTCAGTAAAACGCAAACCATCAATCAGCACTTTGTTTCCGTAAGAAAAATTAAAGAAGGCTGTCAGGTCAAATTCTTTGAATCTTACAGTGTTGGTAATACCTCCTGTAAAATCCGGAATGGCGCTTCCCACTATCCTTCGGTCTGCCTGAAGCGGACTTGTAGTTGGTTTGCCTGTTTTGTCAAGCCATTCAGCATCACCAGTCGTAGTGTTTACTCCGATATAGGGAATTACATAAAATGAATTTCTTGAATGGCCCACAATGGCACGCTGTGCAGTAGAGATAAGGAGAAAGTCTCGTCCTGCTTCATCTTTATTAGTTGGCAAAGACAATACAGTATTTTTGAGGAAACCAGCATTAAGTGATGTGGTCCACTCAAAGTTTTTGCCTTTGATGTTAACGGTATTCAATTCCAGGTCAACACCTTTATTTTCAATTTCACCTATATTTTGGTTTACTGCGGCGTAACCGGTTGTAAATGGAAGAGGGACACCAATCAGGTTATTAGTTGTACGTTTATTATAAAGATTCACATTCAGGTTAATCCTTGATTTAAAAAAAGAAGCGCTCAATCCTATATCCCATTGCCTGGTTTCTTCCCATGACAGTAAGGGATTGGGTATTTGAACAGGGTTTAAGCCTGCGGAGCCATTGTAGTCAGACCCTACGCCACCGCCATATAAGCCGAGAGATGGAAAATCACCACCTATCCTGTCATTACCCGATGTACCATAACTGGCGGTTAGTTTTAGGTTATTGATAAACTGCACACCCTTAAAAAACTCTTCATCAGAAATAATCCATCCGCCTGAAACAGCCCAGAAGGTTCCGTATTTTTTATCAGAACCAAAACGTGAAGAACCGTCACGCCTCAGTGATGCTTCAAAAAGATACTTATCCCTGAAGCGGTAGTTTACTCTTCCGAAAAATGATTCTAATGCCCATGCACTTCTTGAAGCGAAAGTTGTTGTGGGTGTAGAACCGGAAGCGACATTGGGCAACCTGTCACTTGCAAAACCCGTTGCAGCAACCTGTATTGCATCAAAATCTGACCTTTCTATACTTTGCCCAGCCAATGCCCCAACAAAATGATCACTTAATCTTTTTTCGTAAGTAAGCGTATTGGTGCTTAACCATTTTTGATCCTGTTGAACAGTTCTTGAAGCAGCTCCGCCCGGAGATAAAAGATCTACAGTACGTGTCCTTTCCTCGGTCTGTACATTGTCAATACCCCAGTCTGTACGGAATTTCAGGTTATCGATTAACTTAAATTCAGCAAAGGCATTGCCGGTATAACGACGTGAATTAAAATTGTTGGTGTTCAGTGCTTCAATGGCAATTACGTTCTGGATGAAACCGGTATTGACAAAATTTCCATTTACGTCTCTTGGCTGAACATAAGGCAACTGCAGAGATGAAGATGTAAGGGGGGCAAATGTATTGTTTTCAACTCCTATTCTGTCACTTTTGGTATTTGATATACTGAAGTTGGTTCCGAATTTTACACGCCTTGAAACATCATGTTCAAGATTTATCCTTCCCGAGAGTCGCCTGATGTCATTACCAATTGTGAAACCTGATTCTGTGAAATAAGTTCCCCCAAGATAAAATTTGGTCTTTTCATTTCCACCGGCAGCAGATAATGTATAAGAACTGACTTTACCATTTTGCACTACGGCTTTCTGCCAGTCAAATTCCCCGGTAGGGAAATTAATTGCAGAAAGATTTCTTGCTGCGCGGTAATCTCTTACAAAAGTCCTGAATTCATCTGCGCTCATCATATCAAGCAAATCCGTAGGCTTTGAAAAACCTGTGAAATAATCCAGGTTAACTCTTGTTTTTTGGTTGTTGGTACCTTTTTTTGTTTTAATTAAAATAACGCCATTCGTGCCTCGTGAACCATAGATGGCTACTGCTGCTGCATCTTTGAGGATCGTCATGCTTTCAATATCATTGGGGTTTAAATCCACCAATGGGTTTAAGCCACTGCCACCACCCTGTGCAGTAGAAAGCACCTGGTCGTTTAATGGCACCCCATCCACAACATAAAGTGGTTGGGTTCCACCGAGAAGCGAAGAGGAACCTCTGACCTGAACATTCGGGGCGGCGCCTAATAAACCGGAGGAATTGGTCATGTTTACTCCTGCTGCCTGGCCTTGTAACGCCTGAGTGGGGCTAACTATAGGCATGTTGCGGAATGCATCTGCTTTAATTACTGATGAACTTTGGGTTTTGGCCTTTTGAGTTTGCTGGCCGTAAGCTACAATTACTACTTCATCAAGGCTTTTATCGCTTGCTTTTAATGAAACATTAATCACATTTCCTTCGCCAATGGCGGCTTCTTGCGGCGCAAAACCAATTGCAGAAAAAATCAGGGATTTTACACCATCCGGAACATCTAATGAAAAGGTACCATCTCCCTTTGTGGTAGTGCCCACTCTTGTGCCTTTAGCTGTTACAGATGCGTTGGGAACCGGCTGGTCGTTTGCATCGGTGACCTTACCCGAAACGGTTCTTGTTTGTGCAAGGAGTTGTGCGGATAAGAATACAACACCCAGCAGGGTAAATAAGAGTTTTCTCATGCCTTTAGTATTTAGTTTTAAGAAAAAATGAGGGTCGCAAAAGTTGCGATTACTAACATGCGTTAGGCAAAAAAAGAAGGATTAATGCTGCTTCAGTGGTAAAATAATAGCTGACAGCTATATACTTGTAGTTACTTATAATTTTAAAGTGGCTGATTTTTTTAAAGATTTGTTAAAAAACAGCAGCAATACCGGCAGCAGCACCAGGTTGGTTAATGTGGCTGCAAGAAGTGTTATGGAAGTCAGCCATCCCAAAGCCTTTGTTCCGCCAAAACCGCTGAATACGAAAATTACAAATCCCGCTATCAGCACAAGTGATGTGTAAAGTATGCTGATGCCTGTATGACGGATGGTTTGCAAAACGGTTTCCTTTGCATTAAAGTTGTGGTGTGCAAGTTCCTGCCGGTAATTAACGAGAAACCGGATGGTAACATCAATGGCAATGCCCAGTGCAACGCTGAATATTAAAACAGTAGAGGGTTTCAAGGGCACACCCGTCCAGCCCATAATACCTGCTGTAAGCATTAAAGGAATAATGTTGGGGATCAGGGAACAAATAAGGATGCGGAAAGATTTAAATAAAAACAACATGCACAACGCAATTAACAGAAATGCCCACATGATGCTTTCTTTTAATCCGTTTATAATAAAACGGCTGCCTTCAAGAAAGGTAACGCTGGTTCCCGTGAATTGAACATCATATTTACTGCTGTCAAAATATTCACCTGCTTTTTGTTTTAAAGAATCCAGTATTTCAGGCAAACGTTTACTGCCAACATCGGCCATGGTAACGCTGATGCGTGTAACCTGCCGGTTGGAATCCATGAACGCAGACATGAGCCGCTGAAAGGTGCCGCTGCTTTCATTGCTGTCCCCGCGGCTTTTTAAATAGTCGCCTACAAAAGCGCCGTCAAATGAATTGGGCATGGCATAGTTGCTACTGTCGCCGTCATAAAAAGCCTGCTTTGCAAATTTCAATCCTTCTGCAAGAGATAATGGCCTGGCCATTTCTGGTTGTGATGCAATAAAACGGGAGAATGAATCTACTTTTTCAAAAATACTCAGCGACCGCATCCCAACATAACTGTTTTTCTTTTTGGCGTCAATCAGTATTTCGAGCGGCATAATGCCTTTAAAATTCTTTTCAAAAAATTTCAGGTCAGTATAAATTCTATCTGTTTTGGGCAGGTCATCTACTATAAAACCTTCTGATTTGAGTTTAAAAATCCCGATAACAGAAAAAATGATGATAACAGCCGTAACGGAATAAATTGTTTTTTTATGATTGAACACCCATA
>JANRKT010000065.1:0-51409 GCA_033763355.1 Chitinophagaceae bacterium
GGTTCCAGGCCTTTTGATGCTGCAGTAACTGTAATATTTTCTTTTTTACCTGATGATTGTATTACTGCAACACAAAGGCCATTGAATACTTTATGTTCTTTGGCTTTAAATGATTCATGGCTTGCAGGATTCCCGTTATCAACACCGGCAAGAAAACCGCCCCCGCTTACTTTAAATTTAACAAGGTCATCAGCATAGGGAACGAGGGTTCCGTTTTCATCAGCAACTTTTACTGTTATAAATGATAAATCTGTCCCGCTTGCGCTGATGATGTTCCTGTCTGCATTCAGGATTATTTTTGAGGGTTTGCCCGCAGTTTTAATCTCCCTGGTAAGAACAACTGACCCGTCCTTTTTAGATATTGCCTTTAATACCCCCGGCTCATATTTTACCTTCCAACCCACGTGCATGTCATCCTCTTTCTTTTTTCGTGCGCCGAGCGGTTTGCCGTTTAAAAACAATTGCACTTCATCAGCATTGTTATAATAAGCCCATACATCAACGGTATCAGCATTTATGTCGCCGGTTTTTTCCCCTTTCCAGTTCCAATGGGGAAAGAGGTGCAAAACAGGTTTGTTTGTCCACACGCTTTGATAGAGGTAATACACATCTTTCGGAAAGCCCGCCAGGTCAATAATACCGAAGTAAGAACTTTTTGCAGGCCAGTTGTATGGCGTGGGCTCGCCAAGATAATCAAACCCCGTCCAGATAAACATGCCGCTGATGT
This sequence comes from Chitinophagaceae bacterium, assembly GCA_033763355.1. Lineage (GTDB taxonomy): Bacteria > Bacteroidota > Bacteroidia > Chitinophagales > Chitinophagaceae > JANRKT01. The sequence continues at coordinate 728 of JANRKT010000065.1, forward strand.
GTTTGTATTTTTCAAAAACTTTCAATGTCTCTTCATGTGTTGAGCCCCATGGAGCAGAACAGTTATCATAAGCAGAACAGGTAAAATCAGCGTTGCCGTCTGTTAAAGGCAAATCCCATCTTTTGGGCCAGCGTCGTATGCTGTCAGAAGGCATATCATAATGGCCCCTTGTCTGCAATGCAGAAACAGATTCTGTTATTATAAAAGGTTTGTCCCTCCACCTGTTCAATACATCTTTCCACTCATCATGATGGTAATTGTAACCGGTAATATCATAAGCGCCTGAAAGAAGCAGTTTGTTACCTGCGCCGGTTTCATTATTTGCGGTAACAACCGGCCTTGTAGTATCCAGTGACTTTACAATATTCACAAGCTCTTTTGAAATAACAATACCGGCGCTGTCATCACTTGCACCCCATTGTTCCCCAATTTCATTGCCCACGCTCCAGATCATAACAGAAGGATGGTTCCTGTCCCTCAATACATGATCTTCGAGGTCTCTTTTATGCCATTGCTGCCAGTCGAGGTGATAATCAAAATCATTTTTCTTCCTGGCCCACATGTCAAAAGTTTCATCCATTATAATAAAGCCCATCCTGTCGCACAAATTGAGCAGTTCAGGCGCAGGCGGGTTATGTGAAGTGCGGATGGCATTGCAGCCCATTGCTTTTAAAATTTCAAGTTGCCTTTCCAAAGCCCTCGTATTGATTGCAGCGCCAAGACACCCGAGGTCATGGTGGTTGCATACGCCGCGTATCTTTACATATTCCCCGTTAAGAAAAAACCCGTTGTTCACATCAAAATGAAAAGAGCGGATACCGAAAGCAGTTTCATACCGGTCAACCTCTTTGCCATTTACAACAACAGCTGAAACCGCCCTGTACAAATACGGTTTATCAACAGACCACAAAGCAGGCGAAGGAATATTTATATCCTGGCCGGCAACAATGGATGAGCCCGCCTTAATATTGTTGCCTGAACCAAGCGCTGCAACTTTTTTACCATCGGCTGAATAAATAACTGAGCTGAGCATAAATTGCTGCAGGCTTTCGGTATGGTTACTGATTGTTGTTTTAATATTTACCGTTGCTGATTGCCCGGATATCTTGGGGGTTGTGATAAACGTGCCGTTGTATTCAATGTAAACTTTACCGGTAATGGTTAACCATACATTGCGGTAGATGCCCGAGCCGGAATACCATCTTGAATTGGGCTGCTGCGAATTGTCAACCTTAACAGCAATAACATTCTTCAGGGAACCGGTTTTAAGATAAGGTGTAAGATCATAACGGAAAGAGATATAACCATTGGGCCTTTTGCCAAGGTAATGCCCGTTGATCCACACTTCGCTGTTGCGGTAAACACCGTCAAAATCTATAAATACAGCATTGTCCTTTGCAGAAACAGGTATGGTAAATGATTTCCTGTACCATCCAATGCCGCCGGGCAAGGCGCCGCCGCCTGCACCTGCAGGATGTTTATCGCTGAATTCCCCTTCAATACTCCAGTCATGCGGCAGGTTCAAACTGCGCCATGACTGATCATTAAACCCCGTTTGTTCAGCGCCGGTTGCATCACCTGAGTAAAACTTCCAGCCGGTATTGAAGTTTTTAATAACCCGTGAAACGGTTTGCGAATAAGTTTTTGCGCTTATCATTACAAACAATGCTGCAACAGCAAAAAACAAACAGGCTTTTCTTTTCATTGACAAATCTGATTAAATGCAAAGCAAATAAAATTAAGGATTGAAAACAGCAGCATTTTTAATACCTGAAAATTATAATATACTGGTATCCGTTTACAGCTTTACTGTGACACCAGCAGTTTTTTTACAGTAGCCCCTTTGGGTGTTTGTATATGCAGCAGGTAAACACCCGGCGCCAGCCGCTCATTTACTTCTAACGGCCTTGTACCTGTAACCCTTTTTTGATAAAGCGACTGTCCGATAACATTGGTCATTGTTATATCAAACCGTGCCGCTGCATTAAACCCGCTGAAATTTATTGTAAATCCGCCGCCGGCAGAGGGGTTGGGAAACAGCTTTACCAGTTTGTCAGAAGGGTCAATATCATTAACTGCAGTAACAGTTCCTTTATCCACCAGCATATAGGTTGCGGAACGAGCAGGCACATTGATTTTAATTTCGGTACCTGTAAGTGATGAATTGGCCTTTAATGTTGCATAATTTGAGGGGCCCCCTGCAACACCGGAGGGGCCACTGCCATTAATAATTACTTTCCTCGAAAATTCCCCGTTATCGTTATCACCGGTAAGCGTGTACCAGTAATAGCGGTTGCCCGCCGTAAAATTCTGAAAATTGATTTTAACCACCTGTGCTGAAGTTCCCTTGTTTACAATTACAAGGCCGGCCTGGCCTGATGTAAACGTGGAAGCATAACTTACAATATCAGAAGTTCCAGAAACCGCTGAAGACAGCATCTGGTCGCCGAAATATTTTTGAAAATAATACATGTGATAAAACGACGGACGCGGCGACCATTTTGAAACGCCCGGCTCATCGCCCTGGCTGAATGTGCCATGATCGTTTCCGTTATCCCATCCGTTGGCAAGGTCCCACCTCGATGCCATGCCATATTTGTATTTGATCATTTCGCCCAGCACCAGCGCTGCGTGCATACCATTAATATGAGATACCGCCTGCTTTGAACCAACCGCAAAAATATTCCACTCCGTTAAGGCTACCGGCTTCAGCTCAACACCGGCCCTGCTCGTTGTGGTTACCATCCAGTCCATCATGATTTTTGTTTCTGTTGCAGCAGAGTTGAGTACAACTGACGCTGTTGAGTTCTCATTATAATTTGTATAGTAAGAATGGATGATATAAAAGTCTGCCGCATTGCCCGCCTTGCTGAAGTAACCTGCATTCCATGTCCTGTCAACCGGGTTCCATGAATTTGCTGCATCTACCTGTATTAACTGTGCACCTATCTTTATGGTAACCCCTTTCTCATTGGCCGCTTTACGCATTGAATCCACAAACACTTTAAGGTGTTCACCATATAATTCGCCTGTAATGATTTCGGGCTGGCCATCTTTGTTTTTTGTTACATCAATTTTATATCCCGCCTGCCATGGCCCTGCGTCTTCATTGCCTATCTCCCAGAATTTTGTGCGGCCATTGTCGTAACGCACCCACTCAGCTGCCAGGTGTGCTGCAGCTGCTACAGGGTTTGCGGCTGTGCTGTAACGTGCATAACTGTAATTTACAGTAATGATTCCCGTACTTGCGGTTTGCTGCAGCATGGCATAATAGTTATCCAGCGACAAGGTCCACCCCGCTGTATTTTTTCCATACCAGTACCCGGCAGAAACTTTTTTGCCTTCCGTATCGAATAAAGAATCGGGTACATCCGCAGGCTTTTCCCCGGGTGCTGCATTCCAGAAATATACACTGCTGATGTTGCCCCCCGGCATACGGATAACGTTAGGCGATAAACTTTTGATGTTATCAATCAATGCGCTTTCCGTTACCATCTGCGTCATGTAGGGGTTGCAGTTATTTCCGAAAAGGTACTTTGATACTTTGTTTACAACATTTGCCGCATCTACGGTAATGGTATTGGTTGCTGCAGCAGCGGGTTTGATTATTTCAGAAAATTGGGGCGCCGTAATATTTTTGGGTTGCCAGTCGTCAAGAAAAAAACCCGGGCTTTGCGCTTTTGCATTGCCGGTAAACATCATTAACAATAACAAGGGTAAGAATCGCATAAATAATTTCATAAACAAAGTTTAAATGATTTGAAGGGTACAGATAAAACATCAGATATTTCCTGTTGGACTTATAGTAAATACCCGATTTGCTGATATGCGGCCTTAATACTTTTAAAAATCAAAAATAGCTTTTGTCATTAACCTGCACAGCCGTTCCCTCCGGGGAGGGAACCGGCTCATGCAGATGCTGGTTGTCATAATGAAAAACATTCAGTGCATCCTTTGTTTTTTTCCTGCAAGGGCGGCCCGTGCAATTACAAACTATTGTTTTGCTAATAGTAAAGCGGCGTAATGTTCCACAAAGCCACAGAGTCCACAAAGATTTTCTTCTTTGTGCCTTAGTGGGAAAAACTTTTACGACAGAATAAACTTAACACTATTTTATTTTTACCACCCTGATGTTATCAATAGCTGCATTAAAGCTTGCTACTGCATTTACATCCGGGTTAATAAACATGATATCAATATTACCGAAGCCACTGGTGCCCAACAATGCTTTTAATGAAGGCGCAGGATCGCCTGTTCCGTCAATGCCATTGGCTTTTGTTTTGAACGCCGTTAAAGGAATGACAACAGTTTGCCATTTGCCGCCGGTATTGAATTTGATATTTGATCCGTTGGCCAGTTTCCATGGTGCATAATTGGCTAAATAAGTCCAGTTATAATCTTTGGTTATATAAAGCCTGCCTGATTCCCAGTCTTCCTTTACAAACAATTCAAACTTGAGTGCATAATTGCCAATGGGATCATCCAGGTTAGCTGCAGGCACCCACTGCGAACCATTGGTATTTATTGAACGGTTCCAGTTCCACCATCCAAAGTCGCCGCCGTTAACACCAGTAAATACCAAACGGTTAAAGCTGCCCCATGCACCGGGATACGCCGCTGCATCAGAACTTGTTTCACAGCCCCAGCTAAAGTTGGATATGTTATCGCCGTTGTGCATTACACCGGTAACAAAATCATTAAACCTCAAAACTGATACAGCAGTGCCGTAGCGGTTCACTACTGATATTGGCCCGCTTGCAGTAATGCCGGGCGGAACTGTTACCTCAAGCGTTGTTCCGGATGTATTGGCTGTAAGGTTGGTGGTTACCGCTATATTTCCCGGGAAAACCACTTTGTCAACAAAGAAAAAATTATTGCCATAAATCGTTACCCTCAGCCCGGCCTGCGCATATTCATTAGACATGGCTGTGATGACTGCAGGCGGGGGCACGATGGGAAAAGTAAATACGGTTTCACCAAACCGTGTTACTACTTTCACGGTATTCAAATCGGCCGGGTTTAAGCTGGCAAACGGCATATCAGCAGGAATGGTAACTACGATATTTTCATTTGACAGCAAAGCTGAATTAAACGGTGCAGGATAGCCGTTAAAATATATCTCTGCTGCGGTTGCAAGATTGGAACCCTGAATCACCACTGTTTGCCCCGGCCCTGCCAGGGTAAGCGCAGAATCATTGGGTGCAGGGGTGCTGGCACGCAAACGGCTGATAACAGGAGGCGCCCCGCTGTTATTTTTTTTACATGCAAACTGGCTGAAGGCGCCTGCAACCAGAATTATAAGCAGCAGTATTTTATTAAAACTATAAGTACGCATAATATTATTTTTTTTGTTGATATTTACTCAGGCAATTTGCTGAAATCAAAAGCCACCGGCGGATTGGCGAGGCTTGGCGCTTTTACCAGTTCCGCTTCAGGAAATGGCAGGTACATGGTTTGATCCGTAACCGGATAAGTAACCGAATTGTATGCTGCCGTATAGGTACGCGGGTTACTGGTACCCGTATTATAGGTTAAAGTATAGGAACCTTTATCCTGTGTGTTGATGATTGATTTAGCTTTGGTGGGATTGAAATAATAAAGCCTCATCAGTTCATACCAGTAAATGCCTTCAAATACCGTTTCAATTCTTTTGTCAAGGAAGATATCATCAAAAGTAACAGATGATTTTGCCGGCAAACCAGCCCTTGTGCGGACAGCATTGTAATACTTTAACGCTTCAGCGTCTGAAGTGGATGCAGCATCTCCCAGTATGGCTTCTGCATAAATCAGGTACACCTCGGCAAGACGAAGCATATAAGTGTTGATGTATGCGCCCATTTCAGTTCCCTTTCCCCCGTTGTCTTTTACTGAACCGATAATGTACTTTTTGGTATTGGCAATATCGGTTGTTGTAAAACTGTAACCGTTCAGGTCTTTTCTAATTTCAGGATAAAAATCCCCGTTAAACATAAATGTTGCCTTGCGCCTGATGGAATCAGCCGGGTTGGCCAGGTAATATTTTACAAGATTGGCTGAAGCGCCATGCGCAGCGCCCCATCCGTCCCAGCTGCCTGTAATATCCCCGTTGCGTGCCATGTATGCCTGGAAGGAATTGTTTACACCCCAAGGTTCACGTATGGGCATCCATTGCAGGGAGAATAAACTTTCTTTGTTGTTCTTTGAACTGTTGTGGTTCTCACCCCTGAACAAATCATAATAATTAGTCTCCAGTTGGTAAGGGCTGTTATGAACCACGCTGGCAGCATAAGATTTTGCACTGTCCAGGTCGTTCTTTCTCCTTGTGCCGCTGCTGCCAACACCTGCCCGTGTTAAATACATCCTTGCAAGCATTCCTTCGGCAGAATATTTGGTAAGGCGCCCGTCTGCAAATGCTGTTACCGGTAAATTTTTTGCAGCATAAGTAAAATCCCTGATGATCAGCTCCCACACACTTTCAACTGTATTGCGTGCAACATTAGGGTCGCCCATTTGCGCATTGTTATCATAAATAATCGGTACGGGGCCCCAGTTGCTCACCAGGAAATAATAAGCCATGCCACGCATAAAGCGGCATTCGCCTATTGCGGCACGCTTTACGTCATCAGGTACAGCAGTTGCATTGTTCTTTATGTTAAGCATGGTCTGGTTGCTCTGCGCAATGATCTTGTAAAACGATTTGTACGCAGGCAGCAGGGTCCATACATCTGTTGCTGAAACAGCAAATTTGTAAAACTGGTCCCTGTCGTTGGAGATCATGTTGCCTGCACGTGCATCGCCGAAGGACAATGCAGCCTTATCGTTATAATCAAACCATACAATATTATACAGCGGCGCTGTGCCCGCCCTTACTTCTTCGGTAGTTTTATAAAATATGTCTGACGTAAGGGAATCTTCAGGCGGCCGGTTCAGAAAGTTTTTACTGCAACCCTGTATCACGGCAAAGGTTACAATAATGATCAAAGCTTTTACAATCGTCTTCATATAAAAGAGTTTTTATTTTTTAGAAATCTGCAAGCAGGTTAAATGAATACATCCTTGTTGACGGGTAACGTGCATCATCAACACCTACTGTTAATGAACCGAAATTGGGTATCATACCAATTTCAGGGTCATATCCTTTATATTTTGTAATGGTGAAAAGGTTCTGCACACCGGCAGATACCCGCAGCCCCTTCATGGCCACCTTAGATGCCCATTTAGCAGGAACATTATAAGAGAGCGTTACATTCTTTATCCTGATATAAGAGCCATCTTCAATATACCATTGGCTTGCCCTGAAATTACCATTGGCGCTGTTGCCTATGATGCGGGGGATCTGGTAACCCGGATTGGTTAATGTAGTGGTAAGGTCGGCTGCATTGGTGCTGCTGGGTTTGGCAAAATTGGCAACCGCTTTAAAGTAGTTGCTGTACACGGCAGTACCTGTCGGGTTCTCGTTCCTGTAACGTGTATAATTAAATACATCATTGCCATTTACGCCAAGTATAAAAATATTAAGGTCAAAGTTCTTATAGCTGAAAGAATTGTTGAGGCCCCATGTAAACTTGGGCCAGGGGTTACCGATAACTGTGCGGTCATTCTGATCAATGATGCCATCCGGTTTCCCGTTTGGCCCGCTGATGTCCCTGTATTTAACATCGCCAACCCATGAACCCTGAACAGGATCAACCGTTAATACCCCGTTTGAAGTTTGAATGGCGTGGTTCTTTATTTCATCAATATTCTGAAACAGCCCTTCGGCAATATAGCCGGTTATTAATGCAGCAGGATGGCCCACCATTGTAGAACTGATAACAGAACTGTTGTTGTAAGTGCTGTTAATGGGGGTGTTGTTGTAAAGAGATGTTACCTTATTCCTGTCTATTGAAAAATTCAAACCGGTTTTCCATGTAAAGGGTTTAAGGACATTTGTGGTATTGATGGTAACACCCATGCCTTTGTTCTCCATAGATCCCACATTTGAAGTGGGGAAACGGATATAACCTGATGAATAAGAGATGTCGCCTCCTGAAAAATAAGGGAAGTCGTTTGTGGTGAGGAGGTCGTCAATCTTCTTGAGATAGAAGTCTGCACTTACTTCAATCCTGTTGTTAAGCATACGAAGGTCAAAACCCAGGTTGGTAGTTTTGGAAGTTTCCCATTTTAAAAAAGGATTGGAAAAGTTGGCAGAAAGATAACCAGTGCCCCATGCAGTGGGCACACTGTATAAAGAAGCATAATATCCTGCTGCTGCTGCATTACCGCTAAGGCCGTACTCCAATCTTAGTTTTAAATCGTTTATTGCAGTTAATCCGCTCATGAACTTTTCCTGCGACACACGCCATGCTGCAGAGAAGGACGGGAAATAACCCCATCTGTTTTCCGGACCAAAGTTAGAAGAACCATCGGCCCTCATGGACGCCTGGAAAATATACCTGTTATCATATACATAATTAAGCCTTCCGAAATACGATTCCCTTGAACCGGACCCTTTGCTGCTGGAGTTGGTGGCTGTAAGCGCATCGCCGCCTGTTAATTCCTGCACATTGTTGGTAACATAATTCCTGCGCAGCCCTGCAAGCCCTTCCCAGCTGTTTTCTGTTGCTTCATGGCCGGCCATTACCGTTATGTTGTGATTGCCTATGCGTGTATCGTACTGCAACCTGCTCTGCAAACCCCACCAATAGCTGTTTCCGCTCCTGCGTTCAGAAACAGTGGTGCTGTTTACATAACCATTAAATTCATAAGAAGGGTTAAACAAATAATTGTTGCTGTATTGGTAATACGTATTGATTTCATTGTGCCATACAAGGCCTTTCGTTAATGTAACGTCAGTATATAAGCCGCCCATAAAGCCAAGCGCTTTGTTGCGGTTGTCATTGATCTGCGCCAGCGCTACCGGGTTAGAGAACTGGTATTGGGTGCTTGTTGGCCCTCCCCAGCTGCCGTCAGGATTGGTAACCGGTACCGATGGGTTTTGACCGATGGCGATATTCAAAAGGTCACCATTGGATATGTTTACATTTTCTTTCGTTTGGTTTATGTTCAGGTTGGTTCCCACCTTCAGCCATTTCCTTGTTTGGTTGTCTATATTTAACCGGATGGAATAACGCTCAAAACCTGATCCCTTCAATACACCTTCCTGTTTAAAATATTCAGTGCCGAGGTAAAAAGATGTTTTTTCGTTGCCGCCGCTTAAACTCAAACCATATTTCTGCAACAATGTTTTGCGGAACAATGCTGCCTGCCAGTCTGTTCCTTCACCCAATACTGAGGGGTCTGAAAACAATGGCTCATACGGTGCAGCGCCTGCTTTTGCAAATTCATTGCGGTATGCAGCGTATTCCTGCAGGTTCATTACTGGAACAGTATTGGGTTCATCCTGCACGGTAACCAAAGTATTGAATGAAACTTTTGTTTCGCCTGCCTTTCCCCGTTTGGTGGTAATCATAATTACACCATTGGCACCGGCTGCTCCGTAAATAGAAGTAGCGGAAGGCCCCTGCAAAACGTTCATGGTTTCTATATCGTCAGGATTAATGCCTGCAAGGATATTTGCTGATGTGCCGCCACGTCCGGAGGGGTTATCTGGTTTTATCTGAACGCCGTCAATTACATAAAGCGGCTGGTTGGAATAGTTGATAGAGTTAACGCCCCGAATCATTACAGATGGCGGCGCACCGGGCTGTGCGCTGTTTGATGTTACATATACGTTTGCAGCACGGCCCTGCAGGCCCTGCTCAAGCGTTGTGTTGATGGTTTTTTTCATGTCCTCTCCTGTTACTACCACTTGCGAACTGGAGAGATCGGTCTTTCTTATTTTACCATAACCAATCACCACAACTTCCGACATTTTGGTTGCATCTTCTTCGAGGCGCACATCAATGTTGCTGCTTTTGCCCACAGGAATTTCCTTTGGGGTATAACCTACAGAAGAAAACACAAGCACGTCGCCGGTTTTTGCTTCAATGCTGAACTCGCCTTTGCTGCCGGTGCTGGTGCCTGTAGTGGTTCCTTTAACTATTACGCTGACGGCAGACAGGGGTTTTGTGCCCACTGCAGTACTTACTTTTCCTTTAATAACCCTTGTTGCGGCATCTGTTTGCGAAAATACACTGATGCCGGCGAGGAGAAGCAGGATAAGCAGTAGCAACAATCCTTTCTCCCTCCATGTAAGCGAAAAGACGGATCTTTTTTCAGCCCCGTCTTTTTCCTGATTTGTAATTTTCATAAAACTCAATTTAGCTGCGTTAGAAATGGTGTGTATAAAACAGAAATTTTAATTTCTTAATGGAACAGTAATGGTTGCTCCGTTATAGTTAACTGTAATATTTGTGTTCATTTCCATGCTGAATGCAACCGGCCTTTCTTTGCTTATTTTAATAATTTTAAAAGTCCTGTTTTTCAGCATCCCTTTAAATGAACCCTTCCTTCCGCCAATAGTCAATGTTTTTGTTTTTTCGCTGTAAGAAAACGGAATTGATGAATACAGGCTTTTTTCATAATTGTAGTTCAGCCCTTCGTCTTCATACAATGTGAATTGTGCATCTTTTCCTGTATAAACAAAAAGCGTAATGGGGTCGGCAGGCTTTTCCGCAGTGTACTGAAGCTCCGGGCCAAATGTAATAATGGAACCTTCTTTTACATACAATGGCATCTTTTCATAAGGTGCATCAGCATTAATGTATTGCCCGCCTTTTATGTATTTCCCGTTGTAGAAATCGTACCAGCCTGTTGTTGCAGGAAGATAAAGCCTGCGTTTGCGTGATTCATATTCATAAACCGGGTTAATAAGCAAAGAAGGGCCGAACATATACTGGTCGCCAAGATTTTTTACGGCGGTATCCGCTGCAAAATCCATTACCAGTGCACGCATAATGGTATAATCTTCATGATAAGTTTTGCCTGCCAGGGAATAGATGTAGGGCATGAGGCGGTAACGCAGCTTATTATAATAAAGCATGCTTTGATAAGCCGGATGATCTTCGGGGGCTACATTAAATATTTCCCTGAAAGGATATTGCCCATGCGCCCTGAACAAAGGGCAGAAAGCGCCAAACTGGTACCAGCGTGTCATTTGCTCACGCCATTCATCGAGGTCTTTGCCTTTTGCATTTTCATATCTACTTTCAACTGCAAAACCGCCGATGTCCATTGTCCAGTAAGGCAAACCTGAGAGAGAAAAATTGATGCCGGCTGATATCTGGTTTTTCAAATCGTGCCATCTTGCACCCACATCGCCGCTCCATGTTGCAGCAGCATATCGCTGCATACCTGCATAGGCCGAACGTGTTAAAATAAATACCCTTTTACCGGGGTCTTTGCTTCGCTGCCCTTCATAAACCGCTTTTGCACTTTCCAGTGCGTATGAATTAAAATAAAGTGTTGCAGGGCCATGGGCAGTAGGGCCATGCAGTTTTTTTCTTTCTTCAATGGAAGTGTTGGATAAAACATCGGGTTCTGTTGCATCCATCCACCAGGCGTCAATTCCTTTCTTGTAAAGTTTTGTATCCATCAGGTCCCAGAACTGCTTTCTTGCTTCGGGATTATAAGCATCATAAAAAGTAGAAACATATCCTATCCAGTCTTTCTGGTTGTTCAATACATTCTGCTTATACAACCAGCCTTTTTCATTGAAGAGGTTATAATTTTTTGTGCCTGTATAAAATTTAGGCCACACGGAAATCATGAACTGCGTATTGTATTTGTCATGCAGCTCTTTGATCATTTTATCCGGGTCAGGAAACCTTGCGGGGTCAAACTCATGGCTTCCCCACTGGTCTGCTTTCCAATAAAACCAGTCAAGCACAATATTGTCAAGCGGGATTTTTCTTTTGCGGAATTCATTTACTGTTGCCAGTATTTCATCCTGGCTTTTATAACGTTCCCTGCTTTGCCAGAAACCCATTGCCCATTTGGGCACAATAGGTGCACGGCCTGTAACATCACGATAACCGGCGACCACTTCATCCATATTCCTTCCATACACAAAATAATAATCCACCTGGTCGCCGGCTTCGGATGACCATAAAAACCTGCTGTTATTGCTTGCTGCTGACGGATTAAAATATTTTACTGAAAGAAAAGATTCTCCCCCATCGGGTACCCATTCTATTTTTAAAGGATATTTCTTTCCTTTTTCAAGATTAATTTTTAATAACGTTGTGGCGGGGTTCCAGCACTGCCGCCATTTATCGGTTTGCAATTTTCCATCTAACCAGAATTTCAAATAACCCCCCGAGTATAATAAAAACTGGTGCTCGCCGCTGCATTCAGGCTCAACGTAGCCATTCCAATACACAGGTTTGTTACCCAATGAAAATCCTTCCGGAAATTTTTTAAGCGATTGCAGAAAGCTGTAATCAATTTCATTTTCTTTCCGCTTCAGCAATACCGGTTCTTTGCCCGTTCCGGAAACATCGTAAACAGCAGTTAAACCGCCTGCATTTCCATTCTCATCATATAAGCGGAGTGATGAAAGCTGGTTGCAGGAACGGCCATCGCCAAACTGTGTAATGGAATAATTATCCCAGAGCAGGCCATAATTTTTATTTGAAACAACGAAGGGTACAGCAACATCTGAATTTTGCTGAAGGAGTGTAACATTCTCCCCTTTGTAATTAAATGTTCCGTTCTGATGCTGGCCTAAACCATAAAATGCCTCGTCACCTGTTGTTTCAAAAGATTGGCTGATGCTGTATGCTTTTTCCCCGTCAATTGTTACGGGTGTAAGCTGCCTGCCATTTTTTGTTAACTCCTTAAGTAAAACCTTTCCATTGTTATCAGTAAACACTACATCTCCCGAAAGTTCAGAAACAGTGACGCTTACAAAAGCTGTTTTTATTGTAATGAAATCTTTTTGTTTTACCAGTTCCCATTTCACCGGGTTCCTTTTTTTACTAACCGCCATCAGGCTGGGCCTTTTGCTGAAAGAATCTTCAGGAGTAGCTGTTATATGAATGACCTTGCCTGAAATAACCCGGAGCTTTATGAGCGAAGCGCCACCGGCACAAGGTTTTTTTACCTTAACCACTATCCCGTCTTCTAATTTGGTAAAGCTGCCTGAAGGTTTACTGAAAGAAAAAGAAATGAATACAACAATGAGGAGTACCGGTATAATTACGGCCAGCAAAAGCAGTTGTTTTCTCCGCAAGGCAATCATTGTAAACAATCGTTTTAGAAAAATTATTCCCGCATGGGGAGCAGGAATCAAATGTAGAAGCAGCAGGGAGAAACCACGGGTGCCAAATGTTTTTAATTGGTTTGCCGCTTGTTAACCAGGGGGTTCATTTGTTTATAAAAGGGGTATGAAATGTTAACGGGCTGAAAAAACGGGTATCAGGTATTGGTTTTACGCCTTTTTTCGCTGATGTATTCGGAAGGCAGAACATTGAATTCTTTTTTGAAGAATTTTGCAAAATACTTGGGGTTATTAAAGCCCACTTCGTATGCTATTTCCGATACGGTAAGCCTGCTTTTTTCAAGCAACTGGGCGGCCCTTTTCATGCGGATGCTGCGGATGAAATCAAGCGGCGTTTTGCCGGTAAGCGATAAAAGTTTTTTATACAGCGCTACCCTGCTCATGTGCATGGCCCTGCTCAGGTCCTCCACTGTAAATTCAGGATCTGCAATACGCTTTTCCACTGCTTCCAGCGCCTGGCGTATGAATTGTTCATCAACTGAAGAAACACTGATATCACCGGGATTTACTTCAATCTGTTTCTGAAATAATTTGCGGAATGCTTCCTGCTGCGCAAGCAGGTTTTTAATTCTTGATTGCAGTATTTCAAAGCTGAAGGGTTTGGTGATATAATCACTGGCGCCTGTTTCAAAACCTTCAAGTTTTTGCTCTTCAGCAGAACGGGCGGTAAGCAAAATAACAGGTATGTGCGAAGTGCGGGGATCATTTTTAATCTTGCGGCACAATTCAATACCATCCATTTCAGGCATCATAATATCGCTGACAACAAGGTCGGGCTGGTGTTGCTGTGCCTGCTGCCAGGCTTCCCTGCCATTTACCGCTTCATAAACTGAATAATAAGAGCGGAGGTTGTCTTTGAGATAAAACCGGATATCATCATTATCATCCACCACAAGTATTGACGGTTTGCGGCGTGCTTGTTTTTTTTCAGTATCCGCACTCTCGGCTTCTTCTTCGCTTGCCGTATTTATTATGGTATCACCCGCAACGGTAACTGCTTTTGACTGTACAGGCAGCAACACGGTAAAACAAGTGCCTTTATCAGGTTCGCTATCTACTGTTAACATGCCGTGATGCAGGCGGATAAATTCTTTGGAAATGGCCAGCCCGATGCCGCTTCCCTGGTTCAGCAAACTGCCCGGTGTGTCATGCTGAAAAAACCTTTCAAATATTTTTTCCTGTTTCTCTTTGGGTATGCCGATACCGGTGTCTTTTATTTTTATCTCTGCAAATTTTTCTTCCTTACCGGCTTCCATAATATTTTTCTGGTCAACTGAAACGCTTACCGACCCCTGTTCCCTCGTAAACTTAAACGCATTGGACAGCAGGTTAAACATGATGCGCTCCACTTTATCAGGATCAAAAGAAGCTTCAAGGGATTCCATGGTAGCATGAAAAGAGAAATTGATATTCTTCTTTTCAGCAACATCAGTAAAAGACAAAGTAAGTTCCTTTACAAATGAAACTATATCCCCCTGCGACGGGTACAGTTTCAGTTCCTGCATTTCCAGTTTCCTGAAATCAAGCAACTGGTTCACCAGGCCCAGCAGGCGTTTGGCATTGCGGTGTATCAGCTGCAGTTGTTTTTTTTGCACCGGTTCGGCTGACTGTTTTTCCATCTTTTCAACAGGTGCAAGTATCAATGAAAGCGGGGTCCTGAATTCATGGCTTACATTGGTAAAAAATTTCAGTTTCATCATGTCAAGTTCATGAAGCCTTTCCGCTTCGCTTTTCTGCTGCTCCAGCTGAAAACGCATCCTTGCACTTTGAATGGTAAGCCTCCTTGCAAACAACAGTATGCCTGCAATAACAAGGGCGTATAAAATAAATGCAGGCCATGTTTTCCAGAATGGCGGCAATACTACAATGCGGAGCAAAACGCCTTCTTCATTCCACACCCCGTCATCGTTGCTTGCTTTTACACGGAAAAAATATTCGCCGGGGTCAAGGTTGGTATATGTTACCCTGCGCTGCCTGCCATCTGTTGCAAGCCACACTTTGTTAAACCCCTCCAGCATATAGCGGTAATTGTTTTTTTCAGGATTGGAAAAACTCAATGCTGCAAACTCAAGTGAGAATACATTTTCGTGGTACCTGAGAATAATTTCTTCCGCTTCTGAAATAGCTTTTTCCAGCACAACACGGTTGTTCAGCAATTCACCCGCCTCTATGTTCTTATCAAAAACCCTGAAACCCGTAAGCACCACTTTGGGAACAACCATGTTGTGTGTGATGCGTTCGGGTGTAATGATATTAAACCCGTTGGCCCCGCCCACAATCAATTCTCCCCGTTGTGTTTTTAATGCAGCATTCTCATTGAATTCCCTTCCCTGCAAACCATCTCTTTCATCAAAATTCCTGAACTGCAGGTTTATCCTGTTATTGCCAGAATCTTTTACAACAGCTTTTGAAACACCATTAGGAGTTGTAATCCACAAATTATGGCTGTTGTCTTCAAGTATGGTAAGGATGGTATTGGACGGCAACCCGTCTTCTGTACGAAAAATGCGGAAAGTTCCTGACGATTTGTTGAAAAAGTTTAACCCATCACGTGTGCCTGTCCATACCCTGCCAAAACTGTCTTCAAGTATTACAATGATGTTGTTATTGCTTATTGAACCGGGCGTACCAGGTATGTTGCTATAGATGGAAAAGTTTCCCGTACCGGGCTTTAAAACATTTACCCCATAAGCGGTGCCTATCCATAAATTACCTTCAGCATCTTCAGTAATTGAAGAAATAAAATCGGAACTGATGGAGTTAGGCATTGAGCTTTTGTAATGATAAAAAGTTTCTGTACCCCGGTCAAAACGGTCGAGCCCGCCGCCGAGAGTGCCCACCCACAACTGGTGTTTTTTATCTTCATAAATTTCCCATACCCTGTTATCAGTAAGGCTGCGGGGATCGGAGGGGTTGTGTTTGTAATGCGTAAACTTTTTGCCGTCGTAACAGTCCAGCCCGCCAAAATAACTGCCGATCCATAATTTTTTTTCATGGTCAATGCAAAGGCTTACAATCACATCATTGCTGATGCTGTTGTTGTCTGCCGCATTGTGCCTGAACTGTCGGAAATGCCCGCTCTGCCTGTCGTAGTAAATCAATCCCCCGCCGTTGGTGCCTATCCAGATATTTCCTTTGTCGTCTTCCACAAAACGGTTTACATCATTGTATGGCAGGCTTTCTTTAACCGATGGCTGGTGACGGTAAACCGGGAATTTTAAAATGCCTTCATGGTAATAATTAATTCCTTTTTTAAAAGTGCCCATCCAGATGGTTCCTGTATTGTCGCGGTAAATATCCGTAATGCTGTTCTGGCTAATGCTTTTTTCATCATCAGCATTGTTAAGCAGGTATGAAGGGTTGAAGTTTTTTTTATCCAGGAGGTTTATACCGCCATGATCGGTGCTTATCCAGATGATGCCTTTATTGTCCTGCGTAACCCCTGTAACAAGGCCTGTATTCAGGCGTCCTTTAGCCGAATTCTTATCAAAATGGTCCCAGGTATTGCTGCCCGGTTTAAAATAAAATACGCCATGGGGAATTGTGCTTACGTATATCCACAGGTCATCATCAGCATCAGCAAAAAGACGGAAAGCGAAAAACCCTTCGGCATCCTGCTTAAACAAATAATTACTGCGGAGTGTAACAGCAGCAGTTTTCCGGTCAAGCATCTCAACTATGCCATTACTATGAACTATCCATACATCGTCTTTGGAAGTAATGGCAATACCAGTAATATTATTTGTAGCAATGGTCTTATCATCACCGGGCCGGTTAACAAATTTTTTTACTTTACCTGTTACCGGGTCATATTCACTTACCCCGTTTTGCTGCTGAACAAACCAGTAATGCCCCTGCCTGTCTTTTACAATATCAGTAACTGCCGCCTGCGGAAGTGATAATTGTGTGAGATAAGAACTGGTACCGGCGCTGAATTTTTCAGTAACGGGGTCAAAAAGGTTCTGGCCATTGCGTGTGTCAATAAAAAGTTTCCCGCCCGGGCCTTCAAGGATATTGCTGATAAAATCATCTGATAAAGAAGCTGAGTCTCCCTGTTTATGATGGAATGTTTTGAAAGTATATCCGTCGTACCGGTTAAGGCCCGACATGGTGCCGAACCACAAAAACCCCCTGCTGTCTTTTAAAATACAATTTATCTGGTTATGCGAAAGCCCCTCGCTGATATCCAGCCGCACAAACTGGTACTGGCCCGTTTGCGATAACAACGGGAAGATGTATAATACAAAGGCAAGCGCTGTCAGAGATATACGGAATTTCATTGCTGCAATTAACGGTTAAAGGAGTGCAGTAAAAATAATCAAAAACCTACCGGGAATGTGAAACCCGGAACAAAATGTAAAGAAAGTTAAGTACGGTTTTACATGGCATGCTGCCTGCAGTATTTATAATTAAAAAAACTCCTGTTATGCACACAAGGTGGAAGTATCATTTTAAAAACAGTAACGGAAAAAGAATTTTCTTTATAACACTGCGTGAAGCCGGGAAAAAATTATATTTTTCACTTTTATACCATCACCAAAATAACTTGCCATGGCCGGTTTCGCCATTCTCGACTGGATTGTAATTGTCGCTTATTTCCTTGTTATTGCCGCCATAGCCCTGTGGGTTATGTCAAGAAAGCAAAAGAATACCGAAGACTATTTTCTTGCGGGCAGAAACATAGGCTGGTTTGTAGTTGGCGCTTCCATATTCGCTTCCAACATCGGGTCGGAACATGTGGTGGGCCTTGCAGGTGCAGGTGCCGGCGGTAAAATACCCATGCTGATTTATGAACTGCATGCGTGGCTGGTAATTACATTGGGGTGGGTATTTCTCCCTTTTTACCTGCGCAGCGGTGTGTTTACCATGCCTGAATTTTTAGAAAGAAGGTACAGCTCAGGAACAAGATGGTTCCTCAGTGTTTTTTCATTGCTTGCTTATGTACTTACCAAAGTTTCGGTAACGGTTTATGCAGGCGGAATTGTTATCTCATCAATATTACATATTGACTTTTGGTTTGGCGCATTACTCACTGTTGTATTAACCGGCATTTATACGGTTCTTGGAGGTATGCGTGCCGTAGTATATACAGAAGCGCTTCAAACGGTAATACTGGTAATCGGCGCCGCCACACTTACGTTTGTAGGGTTAAATGCCGCCGGCGGATGGAGCGAAGTAAAAGCCAACCTGCAACCAGGTTATCTTAACATGTGGAGACCGCTTTCTGATCCTGACTTTCCCTGGCTGCCGCTTGTAATTACCAGCACCATTGTGGGCACATGGTACTGGTGTACTGATCAGTATATTGTTCAGCGTGTGCTTGCCGCAAAAAATATTAAGGAAGGAAGAAGGGGAACCATATTCGGCGGTTTACTTAAGCTTTCACCCGTTTTTCTTTTTCTCATTCCCGGTGTAATTGCACTGGCATTAAAAAATAAAGGTGAACTGCAATGGGATTCCCCTGACCAGGCATTTGCTGCTTTGCTGATGAACAAAGTTCCTGCCGGTATAAGGGGATTGATAGCTGCAGGCCTGCTTGCAGCATTGATGAGTTCGCTGGCATCTGTTTTTAATTCCTGCTCTACATTATTTACAGTAGATATTTATAAAAAATTAAAACCGGATGCACCTGAAGAAAAACTGCTGCGCACAGGCCGTATAGCAACAGTTATTGTTGTTATTCTTGGCATTGCGTGGATACCCATCATGCAGAATATCTCAGGGGTTTTGTATGAATACCTCCAATCGGTACAATCATATATTGCCCCCCCCATTACTGCAGTATTTTTATTGGGCATTTTTCACAAACGCATCAACAGCAAAGGGGCAATGGCAACATTGGTTGCAGGATTGGTAGTAGCTGTAGCCCGCATCATACTTGAGCTGAGCAGAAATACACTTGACCCCGGCGGGATATTATATACCATTGCTACCACCAACTTTTTAACCTTTGCTGCATGGTTTTTCCTGTTTTGTATCATCCTTTGTATTGTAGTCAGCATGGTTACACCGGCGCCTGCTGCGGAAAAAGTGCAGGGACTTACCTTTAGTACATTAACAGCGGAACAAAAAGCAGCCAACAGGGCCAGCTATAATATGTGGGATGTAGTGCTCTCCTTACTTGTTATTGGTATTGTGGCGTATGTAATGGTGAGTTTTGCCGGCTGATGAGAAAAGGCAAATCCGGTTACAAGGGTTTTATTCCTGCTTTGCTGATGACAGAAATTATTTTCTGCCCCAGCCTTCTTCCTTCATCCTGCCCGTTATCAATAGCATCCCGGTAATGGATGCCTCCGTATAATCTTGATATGGCTGCTTCACTGGCAGCATGGCGGAATGAAGTAAAACTTCTTGCAGGTATTTCAAATATCTCTTCAGAATTATCAGTGAAAGAAAAACCTTCGCCCAATAAATAAGTAAGTACTTCGGCTGATGCTGTTGAAATGACACTGTGCCCGCTGGTGTATTCAGGAAAAGGGGGCGTTTGCAAAAGCGGTTGCCATTTTGCATCTATGTGACGGTTGATAAAAGTTTCAGGCCTTATCCTGTTGCTGCGGTATTTCTCATCCCAGCAACTGATGAATGCATCCATTAAAGTAACCCCAACCAAAGTTTGCAGCATTACGGTTTTATCAAAATCAAGCTTAGCCTGTTTTGCCACAATACCGGCGATATTCATCCAGTGGCCGCCGGGGCTGATCTTTTTAAAGCCGATAGACATGTGCCCCGAAGTGGAGACCACAAAGGGGTTACAATCCCAGAATGAAGCAATATGCAATTGTTCTGTTGAAAGGTTTTTTGAAACTTCATACACTTCCTTTGCCATTTTATAAAACAAACTGCTGCTGTCATTGCTGAAAGGCACAGGCGGCGACGGCATAAATTCATTGCAGGAATCTATCACCATCGGCCTGATGGTTTTCCAGTTGGGTTCAACGGCTTCCATATAAGCGGGAGGCGTCGGATACCAGTAACCCTCTCCTTTTACTGGTGTATAGCGAAGCTTAGCGCTCAGGTTGATGTAATGGTCTTTTTTTGACCAGGCCACTATTTTACCTGCAACTTCTTTTGCCGCTGCAACTGAGTTATCAATGACCTTTTGCTGAACATTCATTTTCTGCAATGCTGCAATAAATTTTTTCTGTTCTTCTTCAAGCATAAAACCTGAAGGCAGCATAAGCCTGCCTGTTTCAAGGATGCAATACACAGCTGCAGCCTGGTAATTGTAATCGGGTTTTTTTATAATGACCGGTGAAGCTGTATATGCTTTTATAAATGATGAAAGCGACGGACTGCCTGAATTATTTTGCGAAACAATTTCATAAGCGCCAAGCATGGCATAAGCATAGATACGGCTTGCAGCAGGCGGGTTTACCACATCATGCATCATGACACGTGAAAGGGAAAAAACTGCAGGCTGCAAATTATCTGCAAATTGTTTGCTGCCTTTTTGTGCAAAAACAGCATGGTTAAAAAACAATAAAACAATTACAACACGCTTCATACGCTTATTGATACTTATAAAATTGTAATAACTGGTCATTTATCCCCACAACAAAATATTTTTCACTGTTAATATTGATCTGCAATGCAGATTTTACATCTCCTGTTAATGAAAGACCGGAAGCAGGCTGGTTCACGTAATTAAAATTGCCTTTGCCATCTCCCGTTAAAATGCACCCGAAGTTCGCATCAATACTGCCGATCTTCAAACGGTTATCGGAACGGTTGCCTGCCAGTAGCAAATCCATGTTCCCGTCATGGTTAAAATCATCCGCAAGGATTTTTGTAACGGGTGAAAACTGCGCCTGCAGGGGCAATGCTGCTTCAGTAAATTTTCCACCACGGTTAATAAAACACAGGGTACGGATTTCAGTAACGTTAAGTTTGCCGGCATTTGACAGCTCTTCTTTTGTAAAAATGTTATTGATAGTGGCCGTGGAGTAATCCCTGTATGAACTGAATTTTCTCCGCATGGGATAAATCTGATCATTCAACTCATCGCGGCTTACAAACGGGTAACTTGTTCCCTGCACATAAAAATTAAAGAAGGGATCAATGGAGCCGTTGTTGTCAAAATCTGCATAAAACAATTCACCGGGTTCTTTTTCTGATATTTTTATTTGTGAATTGAGCCCAAGGTTGCCTGCGATAATATCCTCCTTACCATCTCCGTTTACATCAGCTACCGTTAAAGTAAACCAGAACCCGGTGTTTGGTTTTTCAAAAAAATCACTGGTTTTATCAGTAAATCCATTGGGTGTATTAATAAAAATTTTTAAAGGCATAAACTCACCGCAAACAACCAGGTCTTTTCGTCCATCGTCATTTAAATCCGTCCATTGTGCATCCGTTACCATTCCGGATTCAGAAAATGGAGTTTCAAAAATTGAAAAAATCCCTTTGCCATCATTGTTCAATAAATAAGTTTTGGGGGCAACAGGGTATTTTCCGGGAATGATCCTTCCGCCAATAAACAAATCCATGTCACCGTCGCCATCATAATCACATGGCCGCACACAGCTTTTACTGCTGCCGCTTACATCAGGAAGGTTTTCCTTTGCATGAATAAAATTTCCTTTGCCGTCATTCAGCCACAATTCATCCTGCAATGCTGCAGTATTGGCTTCGTACAATGCATATCCCCCCCTGGCAAGATATAAATCATCGTCGCCATCATTGTCTGCATCAAAAAAAACGGCAGCAGCAACATTTGAATTATCATTTCCTTCAGAACTGATTGTTGCCCCCTGCAGAAATTTTCCGCCTGCCTGCTGCAGGTAAATATTTGCGGCTTTATTTTTATCTCCTCCGACAAACAAATCTTCGCTGCCATCTTTGTTTACATCTGCTTTTGCCAGTACCGGCCCCGTACCGGAATACATGAACAACATGAGCAACTGCCTTTTGAAATCGTTTTCACCTGTTGCTGTATGTGTGTAACCCGGTAAAGCATTTACTTTGCTGAAAAGCGGTTCCGGTTTTACCGGATCTACTTGCTGTATATTTTTAACTGCATCATTATAAGTAATAACCAGTTTTTGATTGGCAGTGATCTCTTTTAAAACCTGTTTATTGTTATCAGGCCAGATAATAATTAATGAATCAACCTTCTTCTGGTTACCCAAACCAAAAAGCAATGTTGAAGAAACGCATGATAAATAACCCCTGTTGGGGTTTACTTCCTGGTATTGCATGCTGCCGCCGCTGTATAAATAAACTTTGGCGCCAGTGGCATTGGCATTTTCTTTTTTAAAATTCAGTTTAACCGACAAATACGAAGTGCTGAACTTTTCCCTGCTTGTGTTTTTATATATGTAAGCATTTTCATTGATGTTATTTATTACAAGGTCAAGGTCGCCGTCGTTATCCAGGTCGGCATACGCGGCAGCGCTTGAAATTTTGGTTTTTTCAAAGCCCCATGCTTTCTGCATGTTGGAAAATGTGAGGTTGTGATTATTCCTGTAAATGTAATTGGGCAATGTAGTTACGGGCATTGATTTTATCAGGTCCATCAGGAGTAAAGGTTGCCGGTCAATAGCTTTTTTTATTTTGTAATCGCCCCAGTAACGCAGGAAATCTTTATTGGTGTAATCCCGCAAATAACCGTTGGTAACAAATAAATCTTTATACCCGTCATTATCAAAATCAGCAAACAGCGGGCACCAGCTCCAGTCGGTATTGGAAACACCTGCCAGTTGGGCTATTTCACTAAAGGTGCCGTCGCCGTTGTTTAACTGCAGCATGTTGCGCATGTATTGTTTGTGCAGGCGCTGTCTAGTCATCAGTTCAAACGATTCATAATTTTCCTGCAACTGCAACAGTTTTTGCCTGCGGTTATCTTCCGGCAGCATATCAAGTGTCATGATATCCGGCAGGCCATCATTGTTGAAATCGGCAATATCAACACCCATAGAAAACTGCGACAGGTGGTTGAAGCAGTGTTTGGATTCTTCACGAAAAGTTTTATTGCCGTTGTTGATATACAAATAATCCGGTTCGTTGTAATCATTGGTAACATATACATCCTGCCATCCGTCTTTATTTATATCCGCAATGGCAATGCCCAAACCAAAAGTCAGCGGATTTTGGCGTATGCCCGCACCAAATGAAACATCTTTGAAATGGTTACCGGTGTTTTCATACAGTTTATTCCCGGCCAGTTCATCCACATCATTTCGGTAACGGGCAAGCTCCATGTTGTCAATCTTCTTTGTGCTGTGGTTCAGCAAAAACATGTCAAGGTCGCCGTCATTATCGTAATCAAAAAAAGCAGCCTGTGTGCTGTAGCTCTTATCATCAAGACCATATTCTTTTGCTTTCTCAACGAATTTTACCTCACTACGGCCTTCCCCGGAAGGAGAGGGTGAAATACTCCGATTAATAAACAACTCATTCCGCCGCAAATCATCATTTACTTTTCCAGAATAACAAACATAAATATCGAGCAAGCCGTCTCCGTTTACATCTGCCATGGTAGCACCTGTCTTCCAGCCACCCTGTTTTCCTTCTAATCCAATGCCTGCCTCACGGGTTATGTCTTTAAATTTTAAACCTCCCAGATTAAGATAAAGTTTATTGGGGCCCATATTGGCAGTAAAGAAAATATCATCGAGCCCGTCATTATTTATATCCCCCAGCGCTGCACCTCCTCCGTTATAAAAATATTCGTAGGCCAGAACATTCAGGTTCTCTGATTCATTGATGTTATTAATAAACCTGATACCTGTTTCCCCGGAATTGAGCAATCGAAAAAGTGTTTCTTCCTGTGCAGCAACAGCAAGAGGAATTGCAGAAAGGTATAATAAACTAATAAGTTTTATCAGTCTCGTCATGCATCATCAGCTTAAACAACATCAAACAAATCTATGCTAAAACTGAAAAGCAGGATTTCCGGCTTTATCATTAAACAGCAAGACTACCGGAAGGTAGCCTTGCAGGGTTTTTGACCCTCATTTTAACTAAAAACTACTGCTGCATATTTACTATTTATCCCACCACACTTTTGCGCTCCACACATCGCCACCGGTTAAACTACTTACACCTGTGGCGTAATTGGCCCCGTTTGCGGTGGCTTCCTCTGTAGGGTATATCTGCCGCCGCGGAATAACGCCGCCTGAAAAATTACCTGCATAAGTAACTGGTGTAAGAACAGGATACCCTGATCTTCTCCAGTTGTTCCATGCTTCTACAAAATTTAAAAATATACCCGCTGTAGCCCAGTACTGCTCATTAATCATTTTTAATGAAGCTGTTTGTGAAGAAACATCAAGCGGGTTAGCAGTAGCATAAGCATCGGCAGTGGCAGCACTTATAGCGGCATTGGCACTAAGGGTTGCCAGTGACTGCAAAGCACCTGAGACACCATTTTTATAATGAGCAGCGGCAGTACCGCCGACATTCCAACCCCTCACTGCAGCTTCAGCAAGCAATAATTCCGTTTCAGCATAAGTTAATATAAACTGTGCACTGTTTAAACTTCCATAAACAGATGTCCTGGGGCGTGAATACTTTCCTATTGGTGTAAAATCAGCCCCGGCGCCAGTACCACCCGGGTAACCGGGAGAGTTAGCAATATCAGTGGCCCCTCCATTTAAATCCCATCCGTTAGGCAATCCGGTTTGGGCAGCAAATGAATTATCGCCAGATAAACCAATATTCTGGTTGGCTGCCAAACCTGCCTGGGGCACTTCTGCAATTGCGCTTACACGGGGGTCGTTGGTTGATTTGAGAAAATCAATTAATTTTTTGCTCCACCTCACCTGGTAGAAATCTGCCGCTGTTATCAGCGCCCTTGAATTTTCGCTGCGATAGCCATTGGCATCATCGCCTTTTATATAAGCATCATCTGCAACACTGCTGAATGTTCCCCCGGTAAAGGCTTTTTCTGCATAAGTCTTAGCAGTTGCTGCATCAGCTTTTGTTAACCTCATCGCCAGCCTGAGCATTAAAGAGTAACCAAATTTTTTCCATTTAGCAACATCGCCTGCATAAGAAAAGAGATCAGCAGATGGTTTGGCCTTTGAAGCGTCGAATTTGGTAAGTGCTGCATCCAGTTCACTCAGCATCGCTTTGTAAACGTCCTGCTGTTTGTCATAAACCGGGAGGCTGAGCCCGTCAGCGCCCTGCAAAGCTTCTTTATAAGGGCAATCTCCGTACATATCAGTAATGTATTGCAGGCTGAGCACTTTCATTACTGTTGCTGCGCTAACCACATTAACCTTGTCAGCATTACCTGCATAGTTCTTTATGATCTCATTGGCAAGGCTTGCTGCCCTGTAATTAACCCTCCAGCCGCGGGCCGCATAATCATTGGTGTTGCCGGATGGCACATACTTATCCATATTGCTGTAATAGTTGGCCGCACCGGATGTGGTAGAAGCAAATACCTGCACCCATCCGCTCTGGAACAATATGGCCCCGTTGTAACCGGTTATGGCATTGATATAATTAGCCTGGCTGCTGGATAAAAAATAGTCGGAATTAAAATTGCCGGGTGAAGACTGGGTGGGATCAGTATTTATTTTTTCAAAGTCTTTCGTACATGATGTTTGAAAAACCAGGAATACGATACCGGTATATAAAAATATTTTTTTCATCTTTTTGATTTTATTGTTTACACAATAGTTCATTGAGGGGTTACTATTTTTTAAATGTAAAATTGAGGTTAACGCCGTATGAACGGGTTGACGGAAGGCTGGTACCTTCGATACCGTAATACCTCACATTGGAGCTGAATGTTGCTTCGGGGTCTATGTTGTCACTCTTCCTCATAAGTATTGCCAGGTTGCGGCCAACAAGAGAAAGCCTGACTGATTTAAACACCCGCAATGGGCTTAAGAGTTTTTCAGGTAATGAATAACCAAGTGTAACCTGGCGGAGTTTAATAAAATCACCATCCAGTACATGAACAGAAGTTACCTGCTGTGCCAGCGCCCTGTAATAACCCTGTGCATCTGCTTTTACTGTATTGGCAGCCCCGCTTTCTGTTACACCTGTTGTAATACCATCTCTTCCGGTAAGGGTGAGCTGGTTTAAACCGCGGAAAATGGAATAATAACTTGTTGCAGAAAGGATACTATTACCATAATTGTAATCAATAAGGAAAGAGAGTGCAATACCCTTGTATGTCACTTCATTGTTCAACCCGCCATACAGTGTTGGCAACACGCTTCCCATTTTAATCAAATCGCCCCTCATGGGATAGCCTGAAGCATCCACTACTATTTCCCCTTTGGAACTGCGTTTGTAATCATAAGCCAGTATCTGCGGCCCTGCAAACCCTTTTACATAAGCAGTAATCGCATTGCCCAGTGTGGCACGGTTAGAACCGAGGTTTACATTATTGCCTGCTTCATCTGTTTCAAGTATTTTGCTTTTAACAGATGTAAGGTTTAATGTGGCTGTCCATGTAAAATCCCTTTTTCTTACCGGTGTTCCGCTGATCTGCAATTCAAGCCCGCTGTTTTTTGTTGACCCGTTGGGTATATAACCGCTGGTATAACCTGTGGCAATACTGAACGAAGCCCCCATGATCTCATTCTTTGTTTTCTTGGTGAAATAAGCAATATCAAAATTCAGCCTGTTGTTAAGGAACCTCAGGTCTGCGCCTACTTCAATTTCAGTAGTAGTAAATGGCTTTAAAAGGCCGCTTGGCAATGAAGTGCTGAAATTGCCGACTGGTACGCCATTGAAATTATTACCGAGTGAATAATATACCGCAGTCTGGTAGGCCTGTGTCAGCTCATTACTGGTAGTAGCGTAAGAAGCACGCAGTTTACCGAAATTGAGGTGTTTGATATTTGTTAACTCAGAAAAAATAAAGCTTGCTGAAACCGAAGGAACAAAAATGGTATTGTTGTTCACCGGCAGGGTTGAATATGCATCATATCTTCCGGTAGTACCGATAGTAAGAAAATTCCTGTAGGCCAGGTCGAGTGTATAATATGCAGATTGGACTTCGGTTTTCCAGAAACCATAATCCCTGTTGTAATTGGATACATTATTATAGCTGTACTGGTAAGGCAATATAAAAGGTCCGCCGCCAATTTTTATTCTTTCCTCCTGGTTCTTCCGCAGGTTCGCCCCTATTGCAGCATCAAAACTTATATCGTCGGTAATCTTATGAGTGGCGCCAATAAGTCCGTCCACATTAAATTCAAAACGTTCTGTTGAAGCAAGGTCATCAAGCCCGCCGCGGCGGCCATTTGAATAGGCTGTGCCCCACGGAGTAACTTTAAAAAGGCGGTCATGCGCAAGGTCGTAACCAACACGGCCCTGTGCATAGAGCCATTTTGCAAAATTATACCTCACTGTACCTGATGTAATCAAACGCTTTCGGCCGAGATTGTTTACATACTGGTTTACCACAAACCATGGATTGGTTACATACTCATCATCGCTGAACTGTATTTCATATCCTGTTACAGGGTTATAACCAGGGGCCAGGATACTTTGATCAATATTGGTAGCAAGGAACAAACCATTATTGCCATTCATAGGACCATCGCTCAATTGAGGACGGTTCTGTGATTGCTCATCAATATAATTGGCTACAAATTTTACAGATAAACGGTCGGTAATATCCTGGTCAATATTAAGGTTAATGGTCTTCCTGTCAAGGCCGCTGTTGCGGAGTATTGATTTGTTATCAAGATTAGAGAACGACAAACGGAATGCGCCGTTTTCACCGCCTTTGGAAACCGCAATGGTATTGGTAAAAGAAGTGCCTGTCCTGTAGAAATTTTTAATATTATCCTTTGCAGGGGAATAAGGATAAGAGTTGCCGTCAAACTGGATAACCGATGAGCCGTCTAATTTAGCGCCCCAGCTCATCCTTCCGGATTGCTGTGCTGCGGCAACGGTTGCAGGTTTTATTCCGCCAACGCCCTGGCCATACACATACTGAAAATCGGTATTGTCAATGGCATTCTCTGCCATGAAATTCATGTTGTATTCAACAGCAAAATCACCTTTCTTGCCTGTTTTGGTAGTAATAATTATTACACCATTGGAAGCCCTTGAACCATACAATGCCGAAGCAGATTGCCCTTTCAGCACTGTCATACTTTCGATATCATCGGGGTTGAGGTTACCAATACCATCGCCATTATCAGAACCACCCCATTCGCCGGCGCTTCCCCTTTGTGTATTATCCATCGGTATGCCGTTGATAACAAAAAGAGGGGAGCCTGCACCATTCATACTGGGAATACCTCTCAATAATAATTTTACTGTACCGCCGGGGCCGCCATTAGTGCCTCTTACACTCAAACCAGCTACCCTGCCGCTTAATGAGTTGGCTACATTGGTTTCTCTTGCCTGGTTCAGCTGGTCGCCATTAACTGTTGTAACGGCATAACCCAGTTTCTTTTGCTGTTTCGTAATACCCAGCGCCGTAACCACTATTTCACTCATTTGCTGCTCACCCAGGTCCAATGAAAGAAGCAGGTTGCTTTCATTTTCTTCAACAGTTACTGTTTTGGCTGTATATCCAACAGAAGAAATTTCCAGTTGAATACGGCCGGTGGGAACACTAAAAGAAAACGATCCGCTGCCATCAGTAACAGTCTGGATGTTTTTCCCTTTTACTTTAACGGTTGCGGAGGGAATGGCATCACCGGATTTTGAATCTTTCAGGCTGCCGGTTATCTGCCTTGTTTGTGCAAATGCCGCTGTTTGCAGCAAAAGCAGTGCAATTAGCAGGCGTAAACTTCTCATTATGCAATTGGTTTTTATGGTTATAAATCAGCAGCATTAAAGCATGGTTACTTTAATGTGCAATTAATTTATACGGCTTACCGTAAACGGCGCTTGCTTCTTGAAGCCCGGTTACAGGTACAGTCATTTCAGATATATACCAGCTATGTGTATGCTGCCGGATTTTTGTAACAAAGAATTAATATATTTTTTTTGGGCAGGACAGGAAGTAAGGCAGGCTGAAGAAAAAATTTCCGGATTACTATTGCATATGCTGTGTACAAACTACACAGGCAAGAATATTTTGCCTTAAGATTAAGTTGTATTGGGAGGAACGGGCAATCCGCTTTTTTACCGTCCAGGCTCCGGACTGACGATAGCAGGGACCGGACCACTGTGCAGGGTATAAACTTCTGTTTGCAGGCAGCCCATTGTTTGAAAATCGTAATTATCTCTTTGAACTTCGTTAGACAAATTTTGGACTGTAAAGTTCCTTTACACTGACATTGCCCAGAATGCCGGTTTGATACACTCATTTGATAAGAAATATGTCAGAAAATAATAAACGTAAGGATTCAGTAAGTTTGTGGAAGATGGGAAAAATAGAAACCATAGAGGAATTCTACAAACGAAAATTCGACTGGATACCTGATAATCTCCGCAACGAGATAGGGCATTTTAATATTTTTAAATTACCGCCTTATGTTGAAGGTCAGCCGCCATCCATACCTTACAGGCGGCGTGATTTTTATAAGGTGATGCTGGTAATGGGCAACAGCGGGGTGCATTATGCCGACAAAGTATATGAAGTAAAAAAACAAGCCCTTTCATTTTCTAATCCTTTTATACCGTATAAGTGGGAACACCTGGACAAGATCCGCAGTGGCGTGTATTGTATTTTCAACCAGCATTTTTTTCACCAATATGGAAACCTCACACAATATTCAGTCTTTCAGCCGGAGGGTACGCATTTGTTTGAGTTAACGGATGAACAGGCAGACACGGTTAATACTTATTTTCAGCGGATGTTTGAAGAGATCAATTCAGATTATGTGCATAAATATGATGTATTGCGGACGATTGTATTTGAGCTCATTCATTTTGCCCTGAAAATGCAGCCGACAGCAAAGTTTGATCAGCAACCGGTGAAAGCATCCAAACGAATCTCTTCCTTGTTTTTAGAATTACTGGAGCGGCAGTTCCCGATAGATGAAAATCATCCGGCACTTCAATTTCGTGCCGCATCTGATTTTGCCGCACAGTTAAATGTGCACGTCAATCATTTAAACAGGGCCGTAAAAGAAACAACTGATAAAACGACCTCTCATATCATAGCAGAACGGATTTTACAGGAAGCAAAAATTTTGCTGAAACACAGCCCCTGGAATGTATCTGAAATTGCTTACGCCTTAGGATTTACGGAAACAACCCACTTTAATAACTTCTTCAAGAAACATGTTCAGTTAAGCCCATTGAAGTTTAGAAATATTTGAGATGCTATGAAAAAGTTTTCAACAGCATTTTTGAAATGTATAAATGATACCCAGATCAGCAGTGTACGGGCTGGTAAAGGCCGAGATAAATTTACCGGTATATGGATGGTTGTTGTTAAAGACCGGATATTTGGCCGTTCTTACTCTGGTGCAGTGAGAAGCTGGTACACTGCTTTATTAAACGGAGATGATGGAGATATTAAGTGTGGTAAAGAAATTATACCTGTCAAAGGTTTGAAACCTGCAGACATCAATACCATTACGAAAGCGATAAATAAGGCGTATGAAAAAAAATACCTTGTAAAAGCCTACAATAAAAAATGGGTTGACGGGCTCTGTGAACCCGAAAGGGTGGCCAGAACAATGGAGTTTATTGCTGCCTGAAAAGTGTTTTCAGAATCACCATTAATTTATCATCCTGTACTATTCCGGCGTTTGGCCTTTTTTTTAAACAGCCAGTTGAATTGATGCGGATGCTTTGCTATGGTAATATTCATCAGCTCGGTTAAATCAGTAAAACTGGTAGAAAAATCAGTAATTTGGATAACTGCCAACTGGCCCGTATCCGGGAATTTTGAGGTTAATTTAATTCTATAAATGGATGCTTAAAACCAAAACCAGCTTCTTAACAATTTTCATTTTATTTTTTTGTCAAAATACACTGGCCCAACCATCAGACACTACCAGGAAACCAACCGTCTTTTCCGGTTCCGCGGGCATTACCAATAATGGGTTTTCTATTGTTCCGACATTTTCATTAAACGCCCCGGCGGTGATCGCACTATTATCATTGAGGAAAAATAAATTCAGCTTTGAACCTGATGTACGCTTAACGTTTGATGCCCGTAAAGGCGGAATGTTGTTTTGGTTTCGCTACCGGTTGGTGGAAGGAAAAAAATTCAGCTTAAGGGCAGGGATACATCCGGCACTGAATTTTCAAATAAGAAAAATTACAGAGAATGGGATAACTACTGAAATCACACAGATGCGGCGCTTTATTGCCGGCGAAATTGCACCGAATTACCACATCACACCTGACTGGACTGTGGGCATCTATTATTTGCAGGGAAATGGATTACAGAAAGACGGGCCCCAAACAACTCACTTTGTAACCCTTAATACAAGTATTTCAAATCTCAAGGTGGGAGGAAATTTCAGGTTTATGTTTAACCCGTCGGTTTATTATTTGAACGTGGATGGATACAAAGGAAATTACTTCACAGCTACCGCTGAAATATCTCATTTAAAATTACCTTTTAAGCTGCAGTCAACCATCAACCAAACATTTACATCTTATTTACCGGGCAATAAAGACTTTATGTGGAATGTGACATTGAACTATCATTTCAGTAAAAAATTTATGAAGGTAAGATAGTCTTTCAGGTGAAAGGCATAATTGGCCGGAGCATTAGCGGCTAAGACTTAATTTACTTTTAATTAGTACATAACTTTATTGTTCAATTTCTTAAAATTTTATCTGTATGAATACTGGAAAGATTTTTATATCACTGTTGCTTTTTTTATACTTTTTAGCTAAAGACTTAAATGCACAACAACGAATGCTCTTGTTTACAAAGGGCGTTTCCCTATCACCAAAAAAAGAAATGATGATCCGTATTGCTGAAATAGAAATACATCCCAATAACCTTGAAGAATATAAAGCCATTCTGAAAGAAGGGGCGGAAACAGCCATGCGATTGGAACCGGGAGTTATTTCAATTTTCCCCATGTATCAAAAGGCAAACCCCACGCAGATACGGATTTTGGAAATATATGCAAGCCGGGAAGCCTATGAATTTCACCTGAAGACACCGCACTTTCAGAAATATAAAACAACAACACTTCACATGGTCAAATCACTTCAACTGACAGAAATGGAAGCGATAGATGCAGAGGCAATGACGAAAATATTCGGCAAGCTGGAAACGAAGGAATAAAACCCAGAAAAAGGAAAGCAATCGTTGGTAACGATGAAGAGTATCACAAGCAGGTAAATAATTTTGAGGCCTGTTCAGCTTCAGGTATGTTTGATGACAGAACACAAATCATTTTTCAATTCATCATCCTGTATTCGTTCGGCGAATAACCGTTTTTTGTTTGAAAAAAGAGGGAAAAACGATCGGTCAGTTCCACTGGAACAATAATATAAATGAATGGTATTGGCCAGACTCAGGGGAAACATAGTAATCTTCAGCGACCATAGTTTTAATTTCCCTCCACAATCTTTATCTCTTCCTCAGTTAATCCATACAGTTCATACACCATCAGGTCAATTTCTTTATCGATGCTATCAATTATCTGCTGAATGGCATTGGCCTTTGCCTTTTCCGTTTCAAAATGCTGCATCCATTCTGTTTGCTCAGCCAATGAGAGTTTTACCTTTTGTTTGGTAAGCTCTTTTAAAAAATATTTAAAAGAAAGCGAAGGCCAGTCTTCTAATTTTTTGCTGCTACTAAAGCCATCATATTTGCTGGTGAGTAGTTGCAGCAATTGTTTCTTTGCTTCATGCAATTCTTTGGTTCTAGAAAGCATGATATTTACTTTTTCCACAAACCTGAGTTGGACTTCATCAGCAACTTTAACGACTGGAAATTCTTTGCAATCTTTAATCAGTATTTTTTGAAAACGATCCTTGAATTCTTCTAAAAACTTTTTTCTAAGGTAAAATGACATCAAATTGCTGTTTATAACTGCTATCAAATATTCCGGTTTAAAATTATTTTTTGGAATTAAATTGAAAGCATTTTGTGCATTATAAAGCTCTTCTTCTGTCAAAGCAGCCCATATTCTTTTATCACTCCAGTCAATTATCTGTTTTACAAGAATTCTTTTCTCCTTAAAGAACCTTTGTTCTCGGGGCGCCCCAAGCCAATCTCCGTAACTAATCCATTCATCGCCTCCCCATTGAACGAAATATCTTCTTACGTCATTTCCTGCCAAAAGCTTTTTAAAAGTGTCATCTTTTTTGTTTGCTGAATGAAAAACCCGTTTTTCAATTTGATCAGGAGTATGCCCTTTATATTTATCATAAGGGGTTAACCCCAGGCAAAAATCTGCGCAGTTGATCAATTTATCAGTGTTACTTTCAATCTTGGAAATTATCTCACCAATTTCACTATTTACATTTATTCTAAAAATTTTGTGTTCATCAATTGCCCAATCGTCTTGGTTTAATTTGTAATATTGATCTGTATTATGAGCTAATATTTCGTTTATTCTTTCGAATCCTTTGTAAATGAGGATCTCGATATTCCGGTTTTTCTCAGATGAATTTTCAAAAGTCAATATAATTGTATCAACCTTTACCTCTCCAGCGCTTCCTCCAAAAGATTCATTAGGCAAGCGAACAATGCTTTTAATTTTGGTGCTGCTTAATAAAATTTCTCTTAAATTTTTATATGATTCTTGTGTAAGCAAAGATGAAGGAATAATAAAAGAGAAATGTCCTCCTCGTTTTAAAATAAAAAGAGAACGTTCAATAAAAACAGCAAATAGGTTAATTCTGTTATTACTACTTTCAAAATTCTTAAATACATAATCTATTATTTCTTTTGGCAAAGCCTTTATATCAACATAAGGCGGATTCCCAATCACTACATCAAATCCCCGATGATTTTGCTTTCGAAATGGCTCTAAAGGTTCATTTACTATATTATCATCAGTATTCGTTATTCTTGTGTCAATATTTAAAAATTTTCTTTCACGGCGAACAGGGCTGTTCTCTAATTCATCGCCAGTATCAGGTTGATATATTTCTTGCGAAGTTTCAATCATTTTGCCTTTTTGAATGAATTGCTCCGGTTGCTTTTTAGGCGCATTTTTTTCTTGCGGGCCAAAAATCTGTGGAAATTCTTTTTGCCAGTTAAACGCTTTATCACCGGCAACAGCCGGGTCATCAATCAAACTGTTGCCGCATTTAATATTTCTACTCAGGTCGCTCAGTTTTCTTCCTTTCTGTGCGGTACGCAGCCATAAACTAAGCCTTGCTATTTCTACGGCTTCCTCATTTATATCCACACCAAAAAGGTTATTGCTGAGTATCTCCGTCTCCATATCATTCATCACCATTTTTTCACCAAGCAGTTTTGCACGCAGTTCGTCAATAAGCCTGTGCTCGGCTATTAAAAACTCCAATGCCTGGTTCAAAAAAGCACCGCTGCCACAGGCGGGGTCGCAAATGGTGAGTTCAAGCAACCACTTGCGGTAACTATCCAGTTTCTTCAGCTTGTTTTCTCTTGCATCTTTTCTTTTGCGGTAAGCAAATTCTTGACTGGTTATTTCCAGCTCTTCTTTTTTCTGGCGGCATAATTCACCTACCGTATTTTCTACAATGTATTTGGTGATATAGCGGGGTGTATAAAAGACACCATCTTTCTTTCGTTTGGTTTTTGTTTTTTCAACCGTTTTGCCTTCCAGTTCAGCCTGTACTTCTTCTATTTCACTAAGGCTGTGTTCAAAAATATGGCCGAGAATATTTACATCCACCTCGCTTTGAAAATCATAATTGCTTAATGCCTTAGTGCCATCATACAATAGCTTATCATCCACTTTTATATTATCGAGAATTTCATCATCAGCAAACAGGCCGCCGTTATAAGCATATATGTCGTATTGTTTACC
Organism: Chitinophagaceae bacterium; assembly: GCA_033763355.1. Classification (GTDB taxonomy): domain Bacteria; phylum Bacteroidota; class Bacteroidia; order Chitinophagales; family Chitinophagaceae; genus JANRKT01. The sequence goes on from JANRKT010000065.1 coordinate 35,720, forward strand.
AGCATGCCCTTTATTCAGGTAACAGAAATATTTTTTAAACCGGTCGTAGAGTGGAACATAATGATCCAGTTCCTGCAACTTTTCCCAATCTGCCAGTATCACTCTTACACTATTCGGTGGCACCAGCAAACGGTCTTCTGCAAATAGTATGAAAAGAAAACGGTCAAGCAGCTTTTGCGTTTTTTTGAAAAGCTCAAGCTTATTGTAATGAGGGTTCTGCGTTACCAGGTTGTTTAACAATTTGTGTTTAAAATCTGAATACCCGGCATAAAGCTTTTTGGTTACATTTTCTTCTTCAGCGACCGAAGCCTGTTTTATCCTCAGCGTAATATCATTCTCAATATTCTTTTGCTGCAGGCAGAGATATAAAAGAGCAAACCCGTTTTCAGTAAGATTAAAAAGATCGAACTCTTCATATTCTATCGAATCATTGATATAAAAACGGAGCTTTTCAAAGTTGGCAGTAATAACATACACGCAGTTCTTATGCTTGTGTTTATACCCAAAAACCTGTTTTTCTATCGAATCAAGTTCAGTTGTGTCTGTATCTTTTAATTCTATGACCCCGATCACTGTTTCGCTCCGAAGTAATGCGCCATCACTTTTGGTAGCATCGGCCTCGGTTTTCTTTTCAAGGACAAGATTGTAATTCGGCTGAGGTTTTAAGGTATAACCTAAAATGTTCACAAAAAGATCACGGACAAAGCCTTCCTGGTATTCTTCTTCTTTTGAATCCCAAATATGTCTTTGTACTTCGGGATTGTGAAAATGGTTTTTGAACAGCTGCCATGCCTGCTGCAGTTGTGTTTTGTCGAGGTCATTCAAAAATTTCCGTAAAACAGACTTTTGAAATAAGGCCATAATGGTGATTTGCTGTCAGGCGAAAATAAGAAAAGCCGGATAGAGTGACACAACTGCTGGTTTATACCATAATCGGAAAGCCCCGAGCTATAACAACCTTTGGTCCGCCCGGGGTCTTGCCCTGTAGCAACAACGACATAAATGAATGATATGGGCAGACCCGGGAATTAAAACAACGAAATAAAAAACCATGTGGAAACATAGTATAAATAGCAGTAGCACCAGTCGCAAGGTTTTAATTCATCACCCTGTATTCATTCGGCGTATAACCTGTCTTTTGTTTAAAGAGGCGAGAAAAATGTTGCGGATATTTAAATCCCAATTCATAAGCAACCTGGTTAACAGATTTGGTTTGATCAAATATTTTTTCTTTCGCCACATCAATTAATTTCGATTGTATGTATTCCTGGGCAGTTTTACCTGTTTCTTTTTTTACCAGGTCACCAAAATAACCTGCTGATAAATGCAATTCATTTGCACACCAGGCTACAGAAGGTAAGCCAATTGTTTGCGGTTTGTCTGTCTGAAAATATTCGTTCAACAAAATCTCAAACCTTTCCAGAATGCCCTTGTGTACATTGTCACGGGTAATAAACTGGCGTTCGTAAAAACGTACACAATAATTAAGAAACAGTTCAATATTGGATATGATAAGCTTTTTACTGTGGTTATCAATTGCACGTTCCAGTTCATATTCAATTTTTGAAAAACAATCCAGCACAATTTTCCTTTCACGTTCCGATAAATGAAGCGCTTCATTGGATTGATAGCTGAAGAAAGTGTATTCCTGAATATGCCGGCCAAGAGAAGTTCCATGTATCAGATCGGGATGAAAGACCAGGCCATGACCTTTTGGCTGATACGTTTCGCCATTGCTTTTTGCGCCTGCGATCTGCCCCGGCGCAATGAAAACTAATGTTCCTTCCTGGTAGTCGTATGTATGTCGTCCGTAAACGAGGTCACCGCATTTAACATCTTTTAAGATGATGGTGTAGAAACCAAAATACATCCTCGAACCTTGTCTTGGAGCAGCTTTCGAAAAATCAATTACACTCACAAGCGGGTGCAGTGTTTCATTATTGTTGAAGACATTGTAATCGCTGATTGTTTCAAATCGCCGAATATTATCCATATCGCTATCTTTTTGTTAAAATCAAAATTAGAATATTATTCATTCCTTAATGGGTGCGCCGTCTCTAATCAGCAATATTGGTAGATAAATCCGCAATCTATATACCATGCAGGCAGAAAAATGCCAGGACCTTTACCTGCATAGAATATATTTTCTGCACTTCAACAAAAGATATCACGATGAACAAATTATTAATGGCGTTTACATTTTTTACTGCCTGTTCTTTGCATGCTCAACAAACAACGCAAAGTGTGGGGCCGCTGGTTCGTACAGCCTCCGGAACTTTACGAGGAGTTGTCAAGAAGAATGTCGCCAGCTTTAAAGGTATTCCCTATGCCGCTCCTCCCGTTGGCGAATACCGCTGGCGTCCACCTCAGCCCGTAACTCCGTGGAAAGAAGTTCGTGATGCAACCAAAGATTGTGCTGATTGCCCTCAGCGGGCCTGGCCGGGTCCGACAGCAACCCAATCCGAAGATTGCCTTTTCCTGAATGTGTGGGCACCGGCTACAGCTACGAAGAAATCAAAATTACCAGTAATGGTTTGGATACACGGAGGTGGTTTCACAGGGGGTAGCGGCTCGGGGCCCGGCTCGGCAGGAGATGCATTTGCCAAACAAGGCGTCATCCTGATAACGATCAATTACAGACTTGGCCGCCTCGGTCATTTTGCACATCCCGCATTGAGTAAAGAACATCCGGAAGAATTTAAAGGCAGCTACGCCTATATGGACCAGATTGCTGCACTTAAGTGGATCAAGGAAAACATTGCCGCTTTTGGGGGAGATCCGGATAACGTAACGATTTTTGGTTTTTCAGCAGGCGGGGTTTCGGTTCATTCACTTTTAACCATACCAGCTGCAAAAGGTCTTTTCCATAAGGCTATCAGCCATTCTGGTGGTGGCCGCGATGGTGTTCTTACCGGCAGGCCCATACGTCAGGAAAATGCTGATCCTCTATACGCTGTGTCAGCGGAAACAATCGGGATAAACTTTGCACGCAAACATAAAATCGGGAGCACAGATGCGGCTGCGTTGGCAAAGCTCCGCTCCCTGAGTGTGGAAGAAATTGTGGATGGAGGTCAGGAAAGTGATAGCTCCGGACTTCGAACCTATTCCGGCCCAATCCTCGATGGCAAACTGGTAGTAGAAACTGCTGAGAGTGCATACATGAGAGGCAGACGGGCAAATGTTCCACTCATCATCGGAAATTGCAGTGCCGAAATAGGCGGCCCCTTTGTTAGTAATGCCACTTCAAAAGAGCAACTCTTTTCACTTTTTGGCGAACTTGAAGCTGAAGCCAAAGCTGCCTTCGATCCTGATGGCAATAAAGAATTCGCAGAGATTCAAACAAAGTTTAACACCGACTGGGTATGGGGTGAGCCGGCACGGATGACAGCAAGAACTTTTGTAGTCAAACGGGCACCTGTTTACATGTTTCAATTCGGTTACGTCCCTGCTGCAATGAGACAGCGGTCACGGTATGGCGCCGGTCACGGATCTGAAGTTTCTTTTGTATTCAATACGCTCAATGCCCGGTGGGGAGCCCCTGCTGAGGCAACAGCTGAAGAGAAAGAATTAGCGAGGATTATGAATACCTATTGGACAAATTTCGCCAAAACAGGTAATCCCAATGGTAAGGGTCTTCCAGTTTGGCCTCTTTATGATAGTCAAAAAGAAGATATCCTCGATATTGATATAGATGGCAAACCAGTCAGCAAGCCCGATCCCCGAAAAGCAAGATTTAATGTGATTGAAAAGGCATTTAAGAAACGGGATCGTCTGCAATCACGTGGTATTTGACCGTTGAATTTAAATAGATATATCTGTGGCCAGAGGTACAAAAAATTTGGCGGGAACTTCACGGGCAATACTATTGGTTTTCCGAAGAAGCAAATCAATTAAGAGGTATTTGAAATTACTTAGTTAGGAAACCGAATTCCAGAATATCAGGAATATTGGTAGATCAATCCGTAACCCGTATACTATCCAAGCGGGGAATTGGAAAGACCTTTGCAATGAATAAGGAGAGAAGTTGAAGCTCCGCCAAAAAAAACAAATTAACGATCATTTAATAGTTCAAAAAAACAATTTATGAAAGCATTGATTCTGGGGCTTTTTTTATTGCTCACCGGTGTGCAATGGTCCAGCGCACAATCAAAACAAGACAGTACTTCAACAAGGAACTACACAAAAGCTGAACAGGAAATTATAAACCTTTCAAAAACGAAATGGCAGTGGATGGCAGACAAGAATGTGGATAAGCTGGCTCCGCTCTTCCACGACAAATCGAAATTTGTCCATATGAGTGGAACGTGGAAAAAGGTTGAGGAACTGGATATCATTAAAACCGGAAGCATCTGGTACAGGAAGGCGGATGTCCACGACGTTGCGGTAGAAATCGTTGACGATGTTGCCATCGCCTGGAGCCGCATTACGCTGACGGCTAATGTTCGGGGCAACGATGTTGTAACTCAATTTACAGTTACCGAGGTCTATAAAAAACATGGGAACGATTGGAAATTGTTAGCCTTGACATTTAGCAGTGTCCGGGACACCCATCAAATTAAACATTAGTAATAAAAAAGTAATGAAAAGCGCCACTTCCATAACGCATATGCTGTTGGCTTTTTTTCTTTTGGTTGCTACGTGCTCTTCATCACAGATGAAGGATCTCAATGCTAAAACTGACGATACTAATAGTTCTGACAAAGTATTGATTGTGTATTTATCCCGGACAAAAAATACAAAAGCAATTGCGGAAATCATTCACAAAAATGTTGGAGGAACATTGGTGGCGCTTGAGTTAGAAAAGGCATACCCGGAAAATTACCAGGCAACTGTACAACAGGTGGTGAATGAAAATGAGACAGGCTACTTACCACCTTTAAAAACAAAAATTGACAGCATTCAAAACTATGATGTTGTGTTTGTAGGATTTCCAACCTGGGGTATGAAGCTGCCGCCACCAATGAAAACATTTTTGCGTCAATATGATCTAAGAGGTAAAACCGTGATACCTTTCAATACAAATGGAGGATATGGAGAAGGCAGCAGCTTTCAGACTGTAAAGGAGCTATGCCCGAACAGCAAAGTATTGGAAGGATTTAGTATCAGAGGCGGATCGGAAAGAGATGGTCAATACCTTGTCATCAAAGATGAAAAGGCAAAAGAGGCAGAAACTAAAGTGCAGAAATGGTTGCAAAAAATAAAAGTCATAAAATAAACGAGCCTGCCTTTATTCAACACTTGCAGGAGATTTTGGCAAAAGAAATGTGAACAAAAAGTTTACTAATGAAAAAAGACTGATTCAGAAATATTTGATTTTCGTAATTTTTTGTGTGAAAAAGATAAATGCAGGTGATTTTATTGTATCTACCTTTAAGGTTCATTTGAAGACTGTCTTACAAATAAACGCCATTCCGATCCCCATGAATAAATTAATTGTAAGCCATAAAATTCAAACCCGGTTATGATTAAGGCATTAACCATCTCTTTAGTAATTCCTGGAATTTTTCTTCTTAACAGTTTTGTTCCCAATCAGTCATTGAGTGAAAGCATTAAAAGAGGGAAAGAAGTCTACACATTATACTGCCAGAACTGCCACATGGAAGATGGCAAAGGCATGCCGGATATCAATCCTCCGGTTGCCAAAGCAGATTACCTGAAAAAACCGGCAAAAACTTTGATTGATGTAATCCTCAAAGGCCAGTCAGGTGAAGTGGTAGTGAATGGTAAAAAATATAATGCGATGATGCCTGCGCAAGATTATTTGACTGACATACAAATCGCTGATGTGCTTAATTACATCCGCAATAGCTGGGGTAATAAAATACCAGGAACTATAACTCCGGCAACGGTAAAAACGCTTAGAAAATGATTTAACTGATAATATTAATTCTTAAAAATTTGCTGCTATGGCTACTTATAATTTAAAAATTAACGGAGAAACGAAAAAGGTTGATGTTGATCCGATGACGCCAATACTTTGGGTGCTGAGGGATCATCTCAATTTACAGGGCACCAAGTATGGCTGCGGCGTTGCCGCCTGCGGCGCCTGTACCATTCACCTGAACGGTGCTGCCGTTCGTTCCTGTCAGTTACCGGTTTCATCAATAGGGAACCGGGAGATCACTACTATCGAGGGCCTTTCTGTAAACGGTGACCACCCGGTACAAAAAGCCTGGATTGAGCATGATGTTCCGCAATGTGGTTATTGCCAGTCAGGTCAAATCATGTCGGCTGCTGCATTGCTTAAAACAAAACCTAACCCAAACGAAGCAGAGATTGAAGCTGCTATGAGCGGAAATATTTGCCGGTGCGGTACCTATTTACGTATAAAAGAAGCCATCCGGTCAGCTGCTAAGCAGAAATAAATATGTTGCAGGAAACATTTTTAATTAAACAAACAAAGCATTAAAAAATGGAACAGGTTAAAACTACATATAACAGGCGTTCATTTTTAAAATCTTCCTTTTTATCCGGCGGCGGCCTGATGATCAGTTTCAGCTGGTTGTCAGAATTCAGCCTTGCAGAAAAAATAAATGACCCGGATATCGGAAGATGGGTAGAAATAAACGGCTATATCAAGATCACACCGGAGAATGTCATAAAAATCCTTAATCCCAATCCGGAATTTGGGCAAAATGTAATGACCTCACTCCCAATGATTGCAGCTGAGGAACTGGATGTGGACTGGCAACAGGTAGTGGTAGAAATGGGGCCGCATGACAATGTAAAATTAGGTCCGCAATTTACCGGCGGAAGCAATTCTGTAAGGATGTACTGGAAACCGCTCCGCGAAGCAGGGGCCGCAGCACGACACATGTTGAAAGAAGCCGCTGCCCAAACATGGGATGTACCTCTTGAAGAGGTGACCACTAAAGCAGGAATGCTTTATCATGAAAAAAGCGGCAAATCAGGAACGTATGGCAGCTTTGCCTCCAAAGCTTCAGGTCTCGCCATACCAAAAGGAATAAAGTTAAAAGATGTGAAGGATTTTAATGTAGTAAGAATCTCAAAAAAGAATGTAGAAGGATTAAAAATCGTAACAGGCAAACCGCTTTTTGGAATGGATTATACACAGGAAGGAATGCTGATTGCCATGATTGAACACCCGCCTGCTTTCGGGAAGAAACTGAAATCTTTTGACGCAACTGAAACTTTGAAAATGCCGGGCATAAAAGATGTTTTCAGCCTGAAATTATACCCCGATGGTTATGAACAGGCAGGTTTTGATACACGAACATTTAATGATTTGCTGGTAGTGGTGGGCAATACCACCTGGGAAGTAATGAATGCCCGTAAAAAACTAAAAGTAAACTGGGAAACCATCGGTGATACCAAAGAGACCATGATGGGCAGAGGCGGGAAACGAGAGGTTACTGTTCCTGGCGGACTTGAAAGCACCAGTACGCATTTGGCAAAAATGGCTGAATACGCAAAGAAGCCAGCGCAGCAATTGCGAAAAGACGGAGACCCGGAAACGGCATTTAAAAATGCGGCGCAGATTATAGAACGCACCTACACTGCTCCTTTTTTGGCGCACAACTGCATGGAGCCTATGAATGCCTTTGCCCATGTTACGGATGAAAAAGCCTTGTTAGTAATACCTCATCAGGCGCCGGGTTGGATAGAACCTACACTATCAAAAATTTTAAACCTGCCGGCCGATAAAATTGAAATCCAAATGAGCCGTATGGGTGGGGGATTTGGCCTGAGAGCATACGGACATTATGCCACAGAAGCGGCCCTTATCTCTAAAAAAGTAAAAGCTCCAGTCAAACTTGTTTATAGCCGTGAGGATGATATGACTTATGGTATCTATCGCCCAATGTACACAGCCACTTACCGGGCTGCACTGGATGCTAATAAAAACTTAATCGCATTTCATGTAAAAGGCGGTGGCATTCCTGAAAATCCTATTCATGCAAACCGGTTTCCCGCCGGTGCAGTTGATAACTATCTTGCCGAAGGATGGGAAATACCATCAAACATAACCATTGGTGCATTCAGGGCACCACGATCCAATTTCAATGCGGCGGCTGAGCAATCCTTCTTAGATGAATTGGCAGAAGCAATGGGCAAAGACCCGATAGATTTCAGACTTGAATTGTTGAAAAGAGCCAAAGAAAATCCTGTTGGTAAAAACAATGAATATGATGCTGACCGCTATGCAGGAGTATTAAAGTTGGTGAAGGAAAAATCAGGCTGGAATAAACCGGAGAATAAAAAATATAGCCGGGGCGTTGCTGCTTATTTCTGTCACGCCTCTTATGCTGCTCATGTTGTGGACATGATAAAAAAAGACGGGCAGCCTTATGTTGAAAGGGTTTTCAGCGCAATGGATTGCGGCATTGTAGTAAACCCTGATGCTGCTATTAACATGGTGCAGGGCGCCGTTGTTGATGGAATTGGAAATGCACTTTATGGAGGATTAACACATAAAGATGGTGTGGCAGAACAGAATAACCTTAACCGTTACCGGATCATACGAATGAGGGAAGCCCCCAAGAAAATAGAAGTTCACTTTGTACAAAACGATATTGACCCTACTGGTTTAGGCGAACCACCTTTCCCTCCGATATTTGGTGCTGTTGCAAATGCAATATATAAAAGCACAGGTAAGAGGTACTATAACCAGCCCTACATGAATGAAGCGGTGCAGCTAAATAATAAAAAGGCTTTTTGAGTTTTAGAAAGCAAGGTGGTTGTTAGAATAACAGTAGCAATTAACAACTGAACTCCGGATCATGAAAAAACAAACTACTTCCATAAGCAGGCGATCTTTTCTCAGAACATCGGCACTGGCCGGAGGTGGATTGCTGATAAGCTTTGGATGGAAGAGTTCTTTCGCATCCGGGATAAAGGAAATGGCTGCAATACCTGAAGAGTGGATTAAGCTGAATGGCTTTTTGAAGATAGCAGAAAATGGTATGGTGACTATCATATCGCCAAACCCGGAAGGAGGTCAGAATGTAAAAACTTCCATGCCGATGATAGTTGCCGAGGAACTTGATGTGGACTGGAAAAATGTGGTGATAGAACAAGCGCCTTTGAACACTGAATTATATACCCGTCAATTTATTGGCGGCAGCCAGGCCATCCGGACAAGTTGGAAAACGTTGAGGACGGCAGGAGCAACTGCAAGACAAATGCTTTGCGAAGCCGCAGCCTTATCATGGGGCGTACCAGTGGAAGAGATCACTACGCAGGCCGGCATTCTTTATCATAACAAAACAGGTAAATCGGCTGGTTACGGTGAAATGGCTTCTGCTGCTGCGAAAATCAAAATGCCGAAAGAAGTAAAGCTGAAGGAGAAAAAAGATTTCAGGATCATAGGCACCTCCGTTAAAAATGCAGATGCATTAAAAATTGTAACCGGGAAGCCCCTGTTCGGAATGGATATTAAACGGGATGGAATGCTCATCGCCATGATCATACATCCCCCGGCTTTTGGTTTGAAACTAAAATCGGCTGATGTTTCTTCTGTAAAATCAATGCCCGGAATAAAAGATGTTTTCCCGGTTAAGCTTTTACAAGATGATTATGTAAGAGAGTTTTTCGATACCGTCACATTTACTGAAGTAATGGCCATTGTTGGTAATACTACATGGGAAGTAATGAATGCCAGGAAGAAACTGTTAGTGGAATGGGAACCTATTTCGGAACATACCATAAAAAGAAATGCTTTTGGAGGCCGTAATCCCTCTACCATTACTATTCCCGCTGGTTTAGAAAGTACCTCAGATCATAGGCTAAAAATGGCGGAGATGTTGAAGAAACCGGCGAATGTGGTGCGTAAAGATGGAGATACCGAATCTGCTTTTAGGAATGCGGGGAAAGTAATTGAACGAACCTATACTGGACCTTTCCTTGCACACAATTGCATGGAGCCGATGAATTTTTTTGCTCATGTTACAGCTGAAAAAGCGGAGTTGGTTGGCCCTTTGCAAAAGGCGGAGCTGACAGAAAGAACGCTGGCATCACGGTTAGGACTTCCTGTTGAAAAAATAGATATCCAGTTAACCCGTCTCGGCGGCGGATTTGGCAGAAGATCTTATGCTCATTGGATGATCGAAGCAGCGCTCATTTCACAAAAAATGAAAACTCCGGTTAAACTGATTTATACAAGAGAAGATGATATGACTTCGGGTATCTATCGTCCCGCTTATACTGCGAAATATCGTGCTGCACTGGATTCAAATAATAATCTGATTGCATTCCATGTAAATGCAGGAGGCATTCCGGAAACTCCATTGGAAGCAAATCGTTTTCCTGCAGGGGCAGTAGAAAATTATCTTGCTGAGAGTTGGACTATCAATTCTAACATCACAACAGGGTCGTTCCGTGCGCCAAGGTCAAACTTCATGGCGGCTGCCGAGCAGTCTTTCCTCGATGAGCTGGCAGCGATGATGAAAAAAGATCCAATAGCGTTTCGACTTGATCTGTTAGAACGGGTTATTAAGAATCCAGTGGGCAAAGAAAATGATTATGATGCGAGGCGATATGCTGAAGTGTTGAAACTTGTTCGTGAAAAGTCCGGCTGGGGAAAATCGCAACCCAATGTACACAGAGGTGTATCGGCTTACTTCTGCCATAATACCTATGTGGCAATAGTGCTGGATGTGAAACTGGACAAAGGCAAACTTACTATTCTGAGAGTATGCTGCGCTGTTGATTGCGGCGTTGTTGTAAATCCTGATGCGGCTGTTAACCTGATAGAAGGTTCAGTTGTAGATGGCATTGGGAATGCATTATTTGGTGAGTTGACTTTCAAAAAAGGTGTGCCCGACAAAAATAATTTTAATAGTTACCGCATGATTCGCCACCATGAGGCGCCAAAGTCCATTGATGTTCATTTTGTGCAAAATGATATTGATCCCACCGGCCTGGGCGAACCTGCATTTCCCCCTGTTTTCGGAGCACTGGCCAATGCATTGTATAAAGCTACCGGCAAACGATTTTATGATCAGCCGTTTATTACTTACCTTAACTTTAACTCCAGCAGTTGATTGATGGGCAATAAATTTCTAAGAAAAAAAGGCATAGTATGTAACAAATCTAATTTGTCCCTGTTCCAGGTTATTTATGTATAACTTTCAGATCTTTAAAATATCCTTCCGTTCCAATGTCAACCCAAAGCCCGATTCCCCCTTTTGCAGCACTTCCTTTCATTTCACTTACAATGAATGAGGCCTGCTTCTGATTGTTTAGATATAATTTTGCTTCTTTTCCTTTTACTTCAATTCTCATGGTTATCCATTCATTCAGCCCCATATCAGCATACGTTTCGTAGGTTTCGGGTGTCTCTTTTCTTAATCTGTCAAATTTGTAATCAGGATAGGAATAATATTGAACGCTGTGGTTACGGCGCACCTGGTCATCAGCCCGGCCATTCGTAGGGCGAATGTAAATGGACTCATATTTGGTGTTGTTATCATCAATTCTAAAAGCAATACCGATAAAACCTCTTGCAAATGCGGGTGCATTTTTCAATAAACGACTCAATACTTTTACTTCGATAATTCCATTTTCAAAATCCAGGTCTTTGACTTTTACAAAAGTGGGTTCGTCAACTTTCTGCACGGTGGAGTCTTTAATAACCCGCAATACATTTTTTTCATCTAATTTTTCGAAAGACATGTACACCTGGTTAGCTACAAGATTGCTTTTTAATAATTTGACAGACTGTGCCTGTAAACTTATTAAAAACAGCACTGCTGAAAATGCAAGAATGAAATTTTTCATGTTTATTCAATGATGTTTAATTCTTCAAAAAGGCAACAATAGCCGCCCAAACTGCCGCAAAATTTTCCAAAAAAAACTAAATATCTTCCACTTTCTCACCGTCTTGTTTCACCTTCAATGCTTTTTTGGTAACCTTTAAATCTTTGAAATAGCCTATGGTACCTATATCTACATACAGACCTATATATCCTTTCTTGCCTTTGCCAAGCATTTTATCTACAATAAAAGAAGAATACTTCATGTCATTGATGAACATTTCGGCTTTTTCGCCATTCACTTCTATCCTCATTTTTATCCACTCATTCAAAGCTACAGGGGCAGAGCCTTCATACGAACCCGCAGGATAGTTTTTTCTTAACGTTTCAAATTTGGCATGTGGATACGAAAAATATTGTACGGCATGATTTCTGAACATTTGATTATTGACTCTACCCACTTTGGGACGCAGGTAAATAGACTCAAAAGCAGAATCATCTTCCTGCACTCTGAAAAAAACACCGATGAATCCTGCAATTCCGGGATAAGGTGCAGGGTCCTGTAACTGGCTATACATTTTGACTTCTATTGTTCCATTTTCAAAGTCGTCCAAACCTACAAGGCGTGCATAATGGGGCTCATCAACAGTGGCCTCCAGACGATTTACATCGAATGGAATGGCTTTTAAGTCTCTCTCTATTTTCAAAACATCTTTGCCCTGGAATTTGATTATTGACCCTGTAACATTTTTTAATTCAAACTCCTGCTTCTTCAGCCTTAGTTTTTGACCAAATGTGCTAAAGGCATAAAGAATCAGGCCAAAGGTAATAAGCAGGGTTTTTATGTTCGTCTGTTTCATTTGATTGTTGTTTTAATTGTGGAATTGATCAATGCAATAGTGGTTCTGCGAGTTGCTTTACCTCATTTCGGGTGACTGTTTTACCCAAAGCACCAAATTCATGCATGTCGCCAAATACCTCGATACGGATTGATTGGTCAATACCGCCAATACGAACCGGTTCGAAACCGTTATCACGAATTAATTGTTCAATGTCTGCATTGATGCTGGTATTATCAGTAGCATAAAACAAAACAGCGGGTTCTGGTTTTTGAAAAGCAGCGCCTGCAAGTGAAGCAACCCCTAATGTGCCCAGTGCCTTTACCAATTTAGCATTTTCGGGAAGAAGTAAAGAAAGTATCTCGCCTGCAGATTCATTTTCACCAATTATTTTTTTGAATCCGCCTTTTTCATCCGGAGCAATAGGATTGGAAGGATCAACAATTATCTTTCCCTCCAGTTCTGTTGCATATTGATGCAGCAATTCTTTGATGGCACTGAACCAAACAGCAAACACAATGATATCTGCTTCTTTGATAGCTGCAACAATGTCCATTGGCTGTGCCAGGCCTCCCAGCTTTTGAGAAATTTCTTTTGCTTTTTCGATCGTTCTGTCTGCAACTATAATGGCACGTTTCCCTTTTACAAGATTTGCAGCAACTGCAGTTCCGATATTTCCAAGACCGATAACTGCTACTTTAGATTTCTGTGTCATAACTATTTCTTTTTATTTGAATGATTGATTTGTAAGTGCAAATCTCCGTCATCCAGGAGGGGTTCTCCAATGACCTTGTATAAGAAATAGTATTGATGTAGTTTAAGACTTTGACCTCTTGTTCCGTAATCGGCTCAGAAACTCAGGGGTTATTCCTAAAAAGGATGCTATTTGTGTTTGGGAAAGACGGTTTACCAGGTGTGGGTAAGTATCCAGAAAGGATTGGTGGCGTTCTTCAGCCGTTGAACTGATGCTTTGTAACAAACGTTTCTGTAATCCAACAAAACTGTTTTCAATCAGCACCCTGAAAATGCGGTCGAATTTCGGGGCCTGCAGGTAAATTGATATAAGATCAATACGGTTGATTTGTAATACCATCGTGTCTTCAATAGCATCAATATTCAGCTCCGATGGTTTTTCGCTATGAAAGCTGCCAAGATCAATGATCCAGTAATTCTCCGTTGCGAATTGAAGGATATGAATAACTCCCTGTTCATCTGTTTTATACATACGCAGGCAGCCGCGGACAACAAAATTGAATTGCGTGCATATATCGCCTTCCTGCAGCACAAACTGACGTTTGCGATAGAGGCGTGGGTGAAACTTTTCGGTTACCAGTTCTTTCTCCTCTTTGTTTAAAGGGATAAGCCTGTCAAAGTAACCAAGCAATGGTTCGATAGAAGCCTGTGATAGATTTTCCTTCATTTGAGCGCATTAATGTAATGCAAATTTCATATAAGCCGGTAAATTTAATGATACTGGCCTGAATCTGCTGCTATTGAATTTCAGGAATATTTGAATTTTGCAATTACTAGTTTCATTCTTATTGTCTTTCCTCTTGGAATTGATTTAGCTTATGTTCCATAATTCAAAGCGATTAGTATGGAAACAAAACGAGTATTTTTTTTATCAGTATTTCAATTGGCAAAAGATAGAACGATCGGATTCAATGTGTTTCCATTTTATAAAGCCGGAATCTACCATCGATTTTTACAAATTCAAAAGAGTGGCGTTGCTGATAAACACTATAACTTGTTTTTAATTTCATCAGAAAACCAACTTTAAAGATTATTAAACTTTCATGGTCTTTAAGAGGAATATCTTGGGGTTTTCTTTCGGGGAATGATGTTACATAAATTTTATATTTATTTTTATCAATTAACGGCCACAATCCAGCCCTTTGAAAGTTTGTAAATGCAGAATCAATAAACATGTCAATGCTTTCAATATTGTTTTCATAGTATTCCTTAGGCATTCCTTCACAAACTGAACAGATAATGCTGTCAAAAGAAATATTTTTAATTAAGGGTATATCATTTGTTTTTAAAGAATTTACTAAAGATTTCCATGTTTTCAATAACTCAAATGAATCTTTTTTTGATAGTTCCATTTGCTGAGTTCTCTCTATTTGCACTTCTCTGTGGACTATTGGATCTGGTTTTCCAAAAATTCCCCTTGCCTTTAATACAGTCTCTTTCTGCAATTGAAATAACTCAGGAACATAATTTCCCCAAACTGCTATAGCCTTTTTTCTTTCTTTGTCTATTTTATAGTATGGTTCTGGAAACCATTTTTGGGTCCGTGCCCTTGTAAATCCTTCAATACTAAATGACACCTCTTCACCAAAATCCAATTTTTCAGGTTTAACCATAGTGTTTCTGTTTTCATCGAGCCGCCCATAATCAAGAACTGAATAAGGGCTGGCCCATCGGCCTTCTTTGGTTTTGTATAAATCCGAATACAAATAAATCTCATGGAAAATTCCTTTTTTGGTGACATTAAGGTACAGAAGTGCATATTGGTAATTACCAAATGAAGGAAAACCATAATGATCATAGGCTGTAAATGTTATGGTATCTTTATTGTAATCGCCACAAACCTTTTCAAGTATTCTGTAATGAGCTGTAAATTTTGAATAGTTCAGAAGCGATACCGAGTCAATCAAGTTTTTTTCCTCTTTGATATTTATTTTCTCCGCCACGATTACAAGTAATTTACTAGCAGAATCTGCATTTTCCATACAGCCGGATGAGCTAGTGTGATTGTTTTTACAGTTTGTAAAAATGAAGGGAGTGCTTAAAAATAGAAGTATGGGAAAGGCGAATTTTATGTTGAAACGATATATCATTTTCCCACTAATTTATTTCAATTTCATCAAATTAGTTAATCTTTGATTTACCCCTTTATTCTTTAATGTTTTGATTTCCTCCGGGTAAGACGGCACGGGAAAAATATTTGATTTTCGTAATTACTTGTTTCCATTTTGCTATTTTCGGGTCTAGCACCTTCGTAGCTTTGTTCCATCATTAAAGTGAATGATTATGGAAACAAAAATGCCAAAACGCAAATTAGGAAAGAACGGTCCAGAAGTCTCCGCCATTGGGCTCGGTTGCATGGGCATGAGCTTTGGCTATGGCCCCGC
>JANRKT010000066.1:0-31339 GCA_033763355.1 Chitinophagaceae bacterium
ACCTGCAATTTACCTGCACGCAGGTTGCCTTTTACAATTGCTTTGCCACGAAGGTTAAGGAGTTCTTTTACGATTACCTTACCGGATACTTTACCGAGTATATCAGCCTGCTGGCCTTCAATATCCCCTTCAACTACGCCATCTTTACCAATTAAAATTTTGGCTGAACCGGTTATATTGCCCTTCAGTACGCCATCAATACGCACATCGCCGTTGCTGATGATATCACCCTGTATAGTAGTGCCGGAACCTATGAGGCTGGTACCGGTTGCGGAAGAATTGATTTCGGGTTCGTCGGATTTGGATTTTGAGTTAAACATGGTTTCAGATTTTTGAGGTTTTGGTAATATGTTGGTTATTCTTTCGTCTTTTCAAGGTTTGGTACCTCCAGTTGGGTAGTGTCAAGCTTTATGGAAATATCACCAGACAGCACATTTTTCACATTTTCCCAGTATTGCTCTTTGTATTTCATCTGTTGCTCCAGGGAATCGGCCTTTATCTTCAGGTTCATAATTTCCCTTCTCTCAGCATGGCTTCCATAGCCCGGTATGTAGTACTTCAATGGGGTAAAAACAATCAGGGCT
Source organism: Chitinophagaceae bacterium (assembly GCA_033763355.1). Classification (GTDB taxonomy): domain Bacteria; phylum Bacteroidota; class Bacteroidia; order Chitinophagales; family Chitinophagaceae; genus JANRKT01. The sequence goes on from JANRKT010000066.1 coordinate 585, forward strand.
ACAGTCAGGCCTACTAATACTACAAAAACTGTGCACAAAGCCATATAAACGCTCAACCTCGACAATTTAAATGTCACTACCTCTTCATAGGTATCGTCGTTCATTACCACCAGGCGGTACCGGTTGCGTAACCGCTGCAGGGTGCTGTTGGGATCGAATAATTTAGCCATTACAAAAACCTAAAAGTACCAAAACATCATTTAATTTCAGAAAAGGCCACTGCCCCGGCCCGTTTTAATGGCACAATATTTTCTGAAGAAGGGGCAATATACGGGCAATTTCGCTTTCCTTTGTATTTCATAAAGTTACAGTGAAAAATTAACCCTGCTTTTAAAATAATTTTACCCAAATTAAGTTATAAACCAATCAGAAACAGTGTTCATGTATTTTAGATGGCTTACGGGTGCTGCCTGTTCACTTTTTTTCTTCTTCCTGTTGCCTTCCCTGCTCATGGCCCAGCCGGGTGCATCTGTGCAATTGAATAAACCCAAAAAATTTGAAAACCGCACCCTTGCTTCAGAAAAAACCAACGAAAAAAAACTGGGCGCATTCAAAAGGTTTAACCAAAACCTCAATACCCATTACAATTTTGCCTTTAACGCCAATAATAAGCTGAACGATATACTTGAAAATGCCAAAAGAGGGTTTAAAGAAGACTATTCCCGGCTCCTGCCTTTTTACAATTACTCGCTGGATAATACAATAACGCAGAAAGATGACCTTGACTCCGTTTTGCAGAAATGCAATGCCGGTATCCTGCTGCATGATTTGCGGAATGACTGGATAGATAACCTTTACCTGACGATGGGCAGGGCCTATTTTTATAAAAAAGATTTTGATTCTGCCGGCATCGCCTTTCAGTATGTCAATTATGCCTTTCAGCCGCGTACAAAAGACGAGATTGGTTATGACAAATCAATAGGCAGCAACCTGAATGCTGAAGGAAATGTATTCACGGTTGCTACGAAAGAGAAAAAAGGAATAGTACAGAAAATCATATCCACCCCACCCAGCCGGAACGATGCGCTGATATGGCTTACCAGGACCTTGATTGAAAGGGGTGATTTTTCTGATGCATGGAGCATTATTGAAACACTGAGAAGGGATAAAAATTTCCCCACAAGGCTTGCAGCAAGCCTGCAGGAAATGCAGGCCTACTGGTATTACAGCAACCGGCAATATGACAGCGTTGCTAAACATCTCGAAAAAGCATTGGGTAATGCCACATCGGCACAGGAAAGGGCAAGATGGGAATTTTTAGTTGCACAGTTATACGGAGAGGCCGGTAAAAAAGATGAGGCCAATAAATTTTACGACCGCTCCATCCTGCATACCATTGACCCCATACTGGAAGTTTACGCAAGGCTTAATAAACTGGTACTTGAGCAGGGTGAAAATGATGAAGACCTGATTGAGAAAAATATCAATGAGTTGCTGAAGATGTCACGAAAGGATAAATACGAAAACTACAGGCATTACATTTTTTTTACAGCAGCGCAAATGGAATTACAGCGAAAAGATACTGCCGCAGCCCTTGGCTTTTTAAAAAAGAGCCTTGAATTCAACAACACAGACCCTTCTTTTAAGAACAAAACTTTTTTGCAGTCCGGCGAACTGGCCTTTGCCACCCGGCAGTATGACCTTGCGTTTTCATCTTACGACAGCATTGACATCAACGACCCCATTATTACCAACCCCGAAGAAATCAAAAGGTTGAAGGAACTTTTAAGCCGGATTAATGAAAAACGTATTAATATAAAAGTTGAAGACAGCCTTATCAAAATTGCATCAATGCCTGCAGAGGAAAGGGAGGATTATGTAAAAAAACTTGCACGTAAGCTAAGGAAAGAAAAAGGTTTGAAAGAAGAACCGGCGCCCGGAACAACAAACAATATTTTAAACAACAATGCTGAAGCCGTTGACATATTCTTACCAAACGACAGCAAGGGCGAATGGTATTTTTATAATGCTTCAAGAAAATCAAGGGGCTTTTCAGAATTCCGCAGCCAGTGGGGCAACCGTCCCAATGTTGACAACTGGAGAAGGCTTACAGATGTGAGCGCACAATTAAATACAGCAGCGGGCAAAGGCGATAATACAACAAAAGAAAGTAGTGCTGCTTCTGCTGCAAACAGCAAAATAAACCCCGTTGATATAAGCTACGAAGCATTAATGAAAAACCTGCCGCTTACACCTGAAGCAAGAAAAATATCTGATGATACACTTCAGAATGCCTTTTTTGCACTGGGTAAAATCTTTAAAGACAAACTGGAAGATTACCCGCAGGCTATAGAAAATTATGAACAATTGCTGAACCGTTATCCAAATACCATTTACCAGGAAGAGGCATTGTTTGACCTTTACTACTGTTATACCAAACTCGGCAACCGCAGCAAGGCCAGTTTTTACAAAGGTTTCCTTTCTTCCAATTTCAGGCAAAGCCGGTTATTAAAATATATTGATAACCCCCTTGCAGCACAGCAGGAACAAAACGCATTTAAAGAGGCCGCCACCAAACAATACGAAAAAATTTACAGCCTCTTTATAGAAGGAAAATTTGATGAGGCGCTCCGCAGCAAACAAAAAGCCGACAGCACTTACGGAGAAAATTACTGGACCCCGCAGCTGCTTTATATTGAATCAGTGTATTACATTAAACAAAAGCAGGACAGTGCAGCCATTGCAACACTGCAAAAAATTACTGCATTGTATCCCAACTCCCCTTTAACAGCAAAGGCAACCAACCTGGTAGATGTAGTAAGCAGGCGAAATGAAATTGAGGAATACCTCAGCAAGCTGGAAATACAAAGGGCAAAAGAAGACAGTGTTGTGATAACTGAAGAACCGCCCAAACCAAAAGAAAAAGAAACGATAGTACAGGAAATAAAAACCAAACCACAGGAACCATCCGCTAAACAGGCGCCTGTAACAGCTAAAGTGGATACCACACAATTTAAAAGGCCAAACATAGAAACGGTAAAAGCAGGCTTTGGTTTTAAACCGGCAGATCAGCACCTCGTGGCGCTTGTGCTTGACAAGGTAGATGTGGTGTATGTAAATGAGGCCCGCAATGCAATAAACCGTTACAATAAAGAAAAATACTATAACCAACCTCTTGAAATGAGCCTGCTGAACCTTGATGATGTGAAGAAACTTGTGCTGGTGAGTTCTTTTACTGATGCTGTGGCTGCGATGGATTACATGGAAAGAACAAGGAAAGTGGCCCAGATGGAGATATTTCCCTGGCTGGCTGCCGATAAATATTCGTTCATTATTATTTCAGCGGCCAACCTGGAATTACTTAAAACCAATAAAGACATGGGGGCATACCGTAAGTTTCTTACCGAAAGTTATCCGGGCAAATTTTAGGATTTCTTATTGACTGCGATACCGGCTTTTTAGTAGCTTTAACCGGCATTATTTACAAGTAATTTTATCCATTTACCACAATCATCCTGTTATGTCAAAAGCCGTAAAAATCCTCTGGAAAATATTTCTATTTGGCTGGGCCTTTTTTATCCTCTTCATACTTTGTGTGTACTGGGGTTTGTTTGGCAAACTTCCTTCGCTTGCAGAACTGGAAAACCCTTCCATGTTATCTTCTTCCGAAATCTATGCGTCTGACGGGACATTGATGGGCAAGTATTACCTGAAAGACCGGACCAATGTAAAATACCAGGATATTTCCCCCAATGTCATCAATGCTTTGATTGCAACAGAAGATGAACGTTTTTACAAACATTCAGGCGTTGATGCAAAAAGCCTTGCACGTGCAATAATATATCTTGGTTCAGAAGGAGGCGGAAGCACCATTACACAGCAATTGGCAAAAAACCTGCTTGAACAGGGCAAAAAGAACAAGATTACAAGGGTGATTGAAAAATTCAAAGAGTGGATCATTGCCATAAAACTGGAAAGGAATTTTACCAAAGAAGAAATACTTGCGCTCTATCTGAATGTAGTAAGCTATGGCGATGAAATTTACGGCATACGCAATGCTGCCAAAACATATTTTCAGAAAGAACCCGACCGGCTAAGTGTTGAAGAAGCCGCTGTGCTGGTGGGCTTGCTTAAAGGCAATACCATTTATAACCCCCGCCGGAACCCCAAAGCAGCGCTTGAAAGAAGGAATACAGTAATAGAACAAATGGTAAGGAATAATTTTCTGCCTGCCCCTGAAGCAACAAGGCTGAAACTTAAACCCATACAGCTCAATTACCAGAAAATGGATGAAAGCGCAGGTATTGCGCCATACTTCCGGGATGTATTAAGGGATGATATTAAAAAATGGTGCAAAGAAAACAAGAACCCCAAAACAGGAAAGCCTTATGATATTTATAAAGACGGTTTAAAAGTATTCACTACCATCAATCCGCGTATGCAGGAGTATGCTGAAATAGCGGTGTTCCGCCATATGCAAAACCTGCAGAAAGTTTTCAGCAGCCAGAAAAATATTAAAGACGGAACAGTATGGAAAAGCAAAGATGGCCAGACCGTACTGGAGAATGCTGTAAAGAGAAGCGACAGGTGGAAAAACCTTGAGGAAGATGGTTTAACTGAAAAAGAAATCAGGAAGACTTTTAACCAGAAAGTATCCATGAAAGTATTTGCATGGAACAACAAGAGGGAAAAAGATACCATTATGACCCCGCTTGATTCCATCAAATACCACAAAACAATGATGCAGGCATCTTTTCTTGCCATTGACCCTTTAACCGGGGAAGTAAAAGCATGGGTGGGCGGCATCAATTTTAAAAATTTCAAGTTTGACCATGTAAACGTAAACACCAAAAGGCAGGTGGGTTCAACCTTCAAGCCTATTCTTTATACCGCTGCAGTTATGAATGGCTACACCCCCGAAACACCATTACCCCCCGGTCCGATAAATATGGGCGGCAAAATAATTACCGGCAGCGGCGGGCCAATGGCAATCTGTCTTGCTTATTCAAAAAACCCCGGCGCCGCATATTTAATAAACCAGGTAGGCGTACAAACCACCGTGGCTTTTGCAAAAGAATGTGGTATTGTAAATACAATTCCGCCTTATCCTTCAATAGCCCTTGGTTCGGCAGATTTATCACTTGTGGAAATGGTAAGGGCTTTCAGCATGTTCCCCGGAAGGGGTTTTAATGTAAAGCCTTATTATATTTCAAGGATAGAAGACCGAAACGGAAACGTACTTGCATCGTTTACTACAGAAAGCAAAGAAGTAATAAGTGAGGCGGATGCCTATATTATGACAAAAATGATGCAGGGCGTTGTTGATTTTGGAACCGGCCGTGCTTTACGCGGAGCTTATGGCATTACCACCGAAGTGGCAGGCAAAACCGGAACAACCAATGATAATGCCGACGGATGGTTTATTGGTTTTTCGCCGCAACTATTAGCAGGTACATGGGCGGGATGTGATGATCCTTTTTTACGCTTATTAAATACTACAGGTGGTGCCCAGATGGCTATGCCAGCATGGGCTTATTTTTTCCAGGAAGTTTATAAGGATAAAACGCTTGGTATAGACCCTCAGTCAAAATTCATGGTACCGCAAAACCTGGAAAACCAGGCTGTGTACGATTACCAAAACCTTACAGGAGGCGAACTGCCCCCCCCTGCAGAAGGGGAGAATATTGGTAATGGCAACTCCGATGATTACATTGAAGTGCCTATAAGTGAAGGAACGGAAAAGATCATCCCTGAATCGAAAAAAATAACTGATGAAGAAGAGCGGGTTCTGCAGGAAGCAAAAAAACAAAACAATACGGATAAGAAAGATGAGAAGCCCGGCACTGATACATCTGACAGGAAAAAAAAGAAAGGATTGTTTAAAAGATTATTTGGTAAAAAAGACAGCGAATAACCAAACACTTAATCCCATAAAAAAACCCCCGGAACGTACTTTCCGGGGGTTTTATATTTATACAATAAATTCTATTGGCTTACTTTAAATTCAACCCTCCTGTTCTCGGCCCTGCCTTTTACAGTTTTGTTATCTGCTATGGGGCTGTTCTGGCCAAACCCAGCTGCATTTAAACGGTCAGGACCAATACCATTTTTAACCAGGTAAGCTTTAACAGCATCAGACCTGCGTTGTGAAAGTTTTTGATTGAAATCAGGTTTGCCTGTATTATCAGTATGGCCTTCAATTGAAATATTCAGTTTGGGATGGTCATTCAATATCACCACCAGCTCATCCAGTTCTTTTTTGGCGTTTGCCAGAAGTGTTGCGCTTCCTGTAGCAAATTGAACATTCTTTGCATTAAAATTAAATTGCTCCAGCTTGGGGCAACCCTGATTGTCAGCAGGGCCTGGTTCATCGGGGCATTTATCTTCTTCATCATTTACGCCGTCCTTGTCTTTGTCAGGAATGGGGCAACCCTGGTATCTTGCCAAACCTTTTTGAGAAGGACATTTGTCTTCTTCATCATTTACACCATCACTGTCAGTATCTGGTATGGGACAGCCATTGTATTTTGGCAACCCGCGTACATCGGGGCATTTATCGTCTTTATCAGGTATGCCATCTGAATCTTTGTCGGGGCAACCTCTAAACTGCGCAAGGCCTGCAACAGCCGGGCATGCATCATCTGCATCAATTATACCATCCTGATCGGTATCTTTTGGCACTTCAACAGGTGGCGGTGGAGGCGGAGGAACTACAACCTCCTTCTTTTTACCAATAGCGCCTGCAATACCTACGCTATGGAACAAATGGTTATTGGTAGTGCTTACTGTAACAGGTATCCTGTAATTGGAATTGATAAAAATAAAAGCCTCATCAAATAAGTTTGCCTGTAACCCTACACCCAATGGTATATAAGCTCCGTAATAACCGAGGTATTGGGATGCGCCAAGCCCTACCGTTAAAAAAGGAGACAACCAGTACTTGTCACTTGTAAGTTTTAAATTAAGATTGGCGTCAGCTTCAATCAGCAACTTATCGTTGCCAAAAGCAGACTTTCCCGGAATAGGATAATCCAGAAAAGAAACACCGAGTCTTGACATTACATCAAGGTGATCGGTAAGCCCCTGGGTAAAAGAAAAAGCAAGGCCGGGGTTCATACGGCCAAGTTTAGTCCAGTCTCCTTTTTCAAGAACAGTTCCCAAACCGAGGGCTTTTAAATCTGCCGCAGTTTGAAAATCATGAAGGGTAAAATGAACTCCTAAAGAAGGACGTTTTTTGTATTTATACTTTTCGGTGTACTCCTGCCCGCAAACAACTACAGTTATGCACAGCAGAAGTAAGCTGCTGATAAGTTTACTCATATAACAGTTAGTTTTGTCAATAGACAAAAATAAAGGGATGCTTTTAAACAGGGAAATTATTTATTTAACCGCCAGTTCGGGGAGGTTTTTGCCCAATACTTCAACTTTTACTTTGGCCAAGCCGGCGCCTATGTAGCCCAATTGTGACGCTGCTGCTTTTGAAAGGTCCACAAGCCTTTTGTTGCGGTGGTGCAGCCTGTCGTTTATTCTTACAACAACTGATTTCTGGTTCTTCAGGTTTGTAACTTTTATCCATGTACCAAGCGGTAAGGTATTATGCGCTGCAGTCATTTTTTTCTGGCTGAATATTTCACCTGTTGAGGTTTTGCGGCCTGAGAATTTATCATGATAATAACTAGCCGTACCGTATTGTACTTTACCGGGGCTGGCATAAACAACCCTTCGCAACGCATTTTTAGATGATGTTCCCTGGGCAAGGGAAAAATTGCCGGAAGAAATAAATACAATAAAAAGAAAAAGGGAGTAAAATAAAGATTTCATACCTGTACATTTTAGTTAACAATTCCTGTCCCGTAACAAACCCACTCAATCAGGCCATAAATCACATCCCCTTTTGAACAAAAACCAAGCTAAAATGCCAAAAATGAAAATTATTTTTAATTAACCTCCCATAAAGTATTTCTCTATCAGCACTTTATCTTCAGAATAAATATCATCGAAAAACACCATTTTCCCTTCTTTTGCTTCACATGTAATGTATCTGATATATATAGGGACCTTTTGTCCCAATGATACAACATGTTTCTCCTGACGCTTTAACCAGGCTTTTACGGTATCGGCTTTAATGCGCAGGGTATCATTTCGTATAAGATATCTGGCAAGGCTGTCCCAATCTTTTACCCTTACACATCCGTGGCTTAATGCCCTGCTGCTTTTTGCAAAAAGCCAGCGGGCATTTGTATCGTGCAGGTAAACACTGTATTTGTTCCTGAAGTTGAATTTTAAAACACCGAGCGAATTATCATCACCCTGCCGTTGTTTTAATGTGTATGGAAAATATGTTTTGCTCAATTTTGCCCAGGTTACTGTTGCAGGGTCAATTACGCTGTCATACTTATCCACCACCATCAGGTTTTCTTTTTTCAGGTATTCGATGTTCTTCTGTATCTGTGGCAGCATTTCTTTAATTATTATGCTGAAGGGAACTGTCCATTGGGGGTACGTAACAAAATTGCTGATCTCACTGTTCAGTACAGGCGTCCGTGTTTTGGGCTGGCCGATTATTACTTTTGATTCAAGTACCACAAAACCGGAATCCCACACCTGCATTTTATATGCCGGCAGGTTTACCCATACATAACTTGCCGGCAATGTATCGGGCAGCATCTTATACCGGTCAAGGTTAAGGGCAATGCGCCTGAATTTTATATCATCTGTGTTGTTCAGCGCTTTAATCAATGAAGGCCCCGCTTTACCATCAACCTTAAGTTTAAGTTCCGCCTGCGCTTTTTTAATGGCTTCTGTAAGTTCGGTGGTATCAGCAGGGCGTGTATTAAAAGTAATATAACTGCTTTCAAACAAACGGCTTTGCAGTTGTTTTAAAAACAAAAGGGAATCTTTATTGGGATAAACTACATAGGTATATGGCGTTCTGTCCATTGAATCAAGAAAAGAACGAACTGCCAGCCGCAGATCTTTGTACACCTGCAACTGTGGTTCTGCACTTTCAAGAACAGATCTCGGGTCTCTCCCTGCAATTATTTCTTTTAATTGCCCGGTAAAATATTCTTTTTGTAAAACGGTGTCTGGCGAAAGTGTGATGCTGTCTTTTGGCAGGCGGCCCTGCTTAAGGTGTTTAAGCATCAGTACAAATGCATCTGTCATCATCAAATCACCTTTTGCCCATAACACAGCATCTAACCTTGCAGCAGAATCGGTAAGCTTATTGCGCAATGAGCGGAGATGGCGAAGGTGGTATGCCGAAGGAAATAATCCGTATTGTTCTGATTGTTCAATAAAACCAAACAACGAATCTGCTGACGGGGTCCACTGCTCCAGTATGCTCCATACAGGTTTGTTGCGGATACTTTCATAACAGGCTGTTACTTCCGGGAATAATACCAGACGGATGGAATCATCAATTTTACCGTTACGGTCCGCAGCGTAAGAAATTGAAGTGGCAATCTGTTCGCTGATCCTGACTTTAAGTTCCTGCGGTGTTTGAACAATCTCCTGCTTTTTGGGAGCTGGCTCATCACAAGCCTGCATAAAAACAAACAGCAGAATAAAGAGTGGAAAAACAGCTTCAGCGGGTACAAAAAAAGTATTGCATTTTAGTTTCATCATCCGGTGCATAATCACACTATACTGATAAAAAATTTTGATGGCTGACAAGATAAACAAAGGCTTTCAAATATGGGTGCAACCGGCAGGATTTTTTGCCACTGCTTTCACACAACAAAAACTGATAGTCCACTATAAACGCCTAAAACCCTTATTTCTTATAATGGCAGCCTTTCCCAGGTATTGGCCTTTGGGGCAAACCATTTAAACAGTAATGCTGCAGCTAAAAAATTCATCATTATATATAAGACAGGCGCATTTTCTTTTCATTTTCCGGGCTTTAAAAAAAATCCTACTTTCAGGATGTTAAAGTATTTTATTTCAACCAGCCTGGATGTTATTTAAAATGCTGCAGGGAAAATGCATTGTAATTATTGGGGGCACTACCGGTATGGGACTTTCCGCTGCAAAAGCATTTGCAGACAAGGGGGCAAACCTGGTTGTTGTGGGTTACGATACTGAAAGCTGCGAAGCTGCTGCAAAAGAACTTGGTAATAATACAATCACTATGGCTGCTGATGCCACGCAGGAAGAAACTGCAGCAAAAGCTATCGAGTCATGTGTCAGACTTTACAATGGCTTTAGCGGTTTATACCATGTTGCAGGCGGCAGCGGCAGAAAATTTGGAGACGGGCCATTGCATGAACTGACGCTGGAGGGATGGAACAAAACTTTTGAACTGAACCTGACTTCATTGATGTTATCCAACCGTGCTGCAATAAAACAATTTTTGCTTCAGCAAACCGGAGGAACAATTTTAAACATGGGTTCAGTACTTGGTTATTCCCCTTCACCCGGTTATTTTTCTACACATGCATACGCTGCTGCAAAATCAGCCGTAATAGGTTTCAGCATATCTATTGCTTCTTATTACGCCAAAAATGACATCAGGGTAAATGTTGTTACACCTGCATTGGTAGAAACCCCGATGGCACAAAGAGCGGCTAACGATACAAACATCCTTTCTTTTATAAAAACAAAACAGCCATTAGACGGCGGCAGAATTGGTAATGCGGGTGATTTAGACGGGCTGTCTGTTTATTTCATGAGCGATCAGTCAAAATTTACAACAGGACAGGTAATAGCAGTTGACGGCGGCTGGACAGTTAGTGAAGGACAGCTACATTAAAGAGGGCTGCCGGATTTGAAAACTTGAAACATTCGCACAACAACTGGTGGCATACCTTACATTATTTAAAAAGATTTCTTGCTGAGATGAAAGATAAAAAGCTTAAAGAAGATGTAAAACGCCGCCCCTCCTCTCTTCAGGAAGAAGAAAACAGGGACAAAGTTTATATCGGAATTGACTTGGGCGGCACACGAATTAAAGGGGTGCTGATAAATGAAAAAGGAAAAATACTGCACCAGGTTTACACCCCAACCAACGACGGCAATAGCACTGTTTGGAAAAATGCGGTTGCTGCCACAGTTAAAGAACTGCAGTTAAAAACAAACCAAATTAAACCGGTTATCGGAATTTCTGCACCGGGCATCAGCAATGTGCAGAATACAGCCATCGCATTTTTACCTGACAGGCTGCAGGGCCTTGAAAATTTTATCTGGGGCGATTTTCTGATGCAGGAAACTTTTGTATTGAATGATGCAGTGGCTGCCCTGATGGCCGAAGCAAAATTAGGCGCTGCAAAAAACAGGAAGCATGTAATACTGCTCACCCTGGGGACGGGTGTGGGCGGCGCCATTTTAATTGACGGCAAACCTTACCAGGGCGCTTTTCATAAAGCCGGTCACCTGGGACATATTACACTTGACCATGAAGCGGAAAGAGATATTACCGGTACACCCGGCAGTCTTGAAGATGCAGTGGGCAATGCCACCATTGAAAGAAGATCGCTTGGAAAATTTAAATACACCCATGAATTAACAGAAGCCTGCAGGCAGGGAGACTATTTTGCACAATGGCTGTGGCTCTCCTCAATAAGAAAACTCGCTATTGGTATAGCATCCTTAACCAATGCACTGTCGCCGGAATGTGTGATACTGGCTGGAGGTATTACAGAAGCGGGAAAACAATTGTTTGAACCTTTGGAAAGCTTTCTGGCATTATACGAATGGAGGGCAGGCGGCAATAAAACAGAAATTATTAAAGCGGAATTCGGCGACCTGGCAGGGGCTATAGGCGCTGCCTGTTTTGCCATGAGCAAGTTTGACAATTAAAATGATTTTTTATGAATACTGCAATCATCCCTAAACTGGTGGACTTGTTAAACACGTTACAATCTTCAGCAAAATTTTATATTACCTGAAATAGCCTAGCCTTAAAAGCAAAAGAACCTGAATAAGCTGGTGAAACAAAAAAACACTTTTGATGTAGATTTAAACCCTGGTTAATTTTTTTGAAAAAGAAATAAAATGAATCTTACAGACACATACCTTGAGCATTGCACTGCCATTATTGAAAAAATTAAAGCGCAGCGGCAATCCATTTACGCAACAGCCAAATGGTTTGCAGAAAGCATCCTTGCAGGTAGGATGGTGCATGTATTTGGCAGCGGTCACAGCCGCATTATGGTGGAGGAGATGTGGCCGCGTTATGGATCCTTCCCCGGGTTTAATCCAATTGTGGAATTGTCCCTGTCTTTTCATAATCTTGTTATCGGCGCTAACGGGCAGCGGCAGGCGATGTTCCTGGAAAATGTACCCGGCCTGGCCGAACGCATCCTGCGTAATTTTGACCTGAGTGAAAAAGATTCAGCCCTGGTTATTTCATCCAGCGGCTGCAATATTGTGCCTGTTGAAATGGCGGAACTTTTTCAGCAGCACAAAATAAAAGTGGCAGCAATTGTAACATCAGCGCACCAGATAGCCAGTAAAAGCAAAAGGGCTGACGGGAAAAAATTATCCGACTTTGCCGATATATCGCTTGATACCGGCGCCCCTGTTGGTGACTCGATGATAAAGGTTCCCGGATTGGATACACCCGTATCCCCGGGGTCAACTGTTGGCGGGGTAATGATTATTAATTCTATTAAAGCAGAAGTTGCAAGACTGCTTACAGAAGCGGGACATCCGCCAAAAGTATTAACCGCCGCTGCCCTTGTTGGCGCCGGCAGGGCTGTTGAATTGTTTGAAAGCGCATACGACGAACATGCCCACCGGATGGCGAAACTGTATGGGAAAGTGGGTTATGCAAGCTATGTTTCCGAAAGCAATAAATAAGAAAGCATTTGTACAATTTTATCAATCACAGCAAAATCCCGGTAATAGCTGATACCGATATATTAGTGATTGGCGCCGGTTCGGCAGGATGTACGGCTGCACTGGCTGCTGCAACGGGAAATTATTCTGTAATGCTGATTGAGCGTTATGGTTTCCCAGGCGGCACTTCCACCCAGATGCTGGATACTTTCTACGGATTTTTTACCCCGGGACAAACACCTAAAAAAGTTGCAGGAGGTTTTCCTGATATTATCGTAAACGAACTGGATGCCTTAGGCGAAATTTTTTTGAGGCCCAATACCTATGGCGCAGGCACCGGTGTAAATTATAACCCCGAACGTTTAAAGGCAGTATGGGATTCACTGATACTCCGCTCGGGCATTAAATATCTGCTGCATACCACACTGGTGGATGCAAACATGTTATCTGATTCACGCTATGAATGTATTTGCTGGAACAAATCAGGCTTTGGAAAAATTATTGCCCAAAGAGTGATTGATGCCTCCGGCGATGCCGACTTTTGCCATCTTGCAGGTTTTGCCTATGAAACAGCAGGAGAAATTGAACCGGCACAAAGCATGACCACCACTTTCCGCATGAGTAATGTGGACCTTGAAGCACATGAAAAAGCCGGTGGCAAAAAAATGCTGCAGCAAAAAATGAATGAAGCGGCAGACAACGGCAAACATCCGCTGCCGCGTAAAGAAGGTTCAGCACATGCCATGAATGCAAACAAATGTATTTCCACCGTGGCCGTTAAGGTAAGCAACCTCTCCGCACTTCGTGTAAATGAACTTACCCTTGCCGAAACAGAAGGAAGAAAGCAGGCCTTTATTTATGAGAAATTCTTTCAGCAGGAAGTGCCTGGCTATGAAGCTTCCAATATCATTGGTTTATCGCACCAGATAGGCGTACGTGAAACAAGGCGGGTGTATGGTGAATACCGGCTTACCAAAGGAGATTGCATGGAAGCTAAAATTCCTGATGATACCATACTTGTTTGCGGGGCGCCCATTGAAGACCACCGCAAGGGAAAAGATGGTGAAGATGAAACATACTGGGCTTATGTACCCGATGGTGGTGTATATGGTGTGCCCTATGGCGCCATTGTTCCCAAAGGCAGCACCAATGTATGGGTGGTGGGCCGTTGCTTTTCGGCCACACATGATGCACATGCAAGCTGCCGTTCTATGGCACAAACCATGAGCATGGGACAGGCAGCAGGCCTGGCAGCATTACAATCCCTGCAGAAAGAAGAAGCTGCATCAGGACTGGATGTAAAATTGCTGAGAGCTCATTTATACCGCATCGGCGCAATATTGGAAATGCCTGTTACACCGGCATATACCGGGAAAAACGAATGGCGAAAAAATAAAACTACCGCTGGGCTTGTGGAAGATATAAGAAAGCTGATAAACACCCGGTAAGAAAAATCTTATTACTATTCATATTTCAATTCAGTTTATTAATAAGTATTAGTGCAGTCACGAAATACTTTACCCTTACATAAAAATTACAATTAACGCTCATGGGCTTTGTACGAACCGTACTGGGTGATATTGATCCTTCGCAAATGGGTATTACCTATTCGCATGAACATATTGTAATTGAAGAAAGTTTCCCGACGGTTCAGAATCCTGATTTTTTACTGAACGATACGACAAAAATTATTGCAGAACTAAAAGAGGTGTACGCCGCGGGTGGCCGTACCATGGTAGATACCATGCCAGCTGCCTGCGGACGGAATATTATAAAACTGGCAGAAGTTTCCAGGCAATCTTTCATCAACATCATTGCCCCAACAGGCCTGCACCTGCCCATTTATTATTTACCCAACCACTGGCAGTTTCATCTGGATGAAGAAGAACTTACACAGTTGTTTACTGAAGATGTAATGACGGGGATTGATGTATATGACTACAGTGCTCCTGTCATAAAAAGAACAGCGCATAAAGCCGGTATGATTAAGCTGGCCAGCGGCGATAACCCCTTTGATGATCATCTTAAAAAAATTTTCAGGGCTGTGGTAAATACACATCTTGCAACAGGTGTGCCCATTCTCACCCATACCAATTCAGGCAAATTTGCGGTTGAGCAGGCTGAGCTTTTTCAGAAGCTGGGCGCTGATTTAAAGCATGTGGTGATCTCACATGCAGACCGGTGCAAAGACCCGGGTTATCAAAATGCCATTATGCAAACCGGCGTAATGGTTGAATACGACAGCGCCTTCAGGTGGAAAAGCGACGATGAGAATTCTACATTTGCTTTACTGGAAAAATTATTGCCGGATTACCCGGATCAGATTACCGTGGGCATGGATGCAGCACGTAACACTTACTGGAAATCCTATGGTGGCAAACCCGGATTAACCTGGCTGCTTACAGATTTTGTTGCCGGCTTGCATAAAAGAGGTTTATCTTCCTTCTTTAATAAAATTTTTATTGAAAACCCGAAATCACTGTACACATTTATAAACTGATCAGCACATGCAACCTATTCCGGTCCGCACAACAGTTATTGGCAGCTATCCCTTTCCGGGATGGCTTGAATTCGGCTCAAAAAATTTAAACCAGTTTGGCGCGGCAGATATTGAAGAGATGATAGAAGATGCAGTGATTGCCGCCATTCATGACCAGGTTGCTGCCGGCCTTGATGTAATTACTGACGGCGAACAAACAAGGCTTGATTTTAATTTATCGTTCTACGGTTATATTAAAGGCATTGAAAACAACGAAACAGAAACAAGAAAGTTTGGCCCCGCCGCACATGACCAGCGTGGCAAAAACAATATTGCAGGCGAACTGTCTGCACCAAACGGATTGGGTGCTGTAAAAGAATACCTTCGCTTAAAAAAACTGGCGCCGGTAGGCCCTGTATTAAAAACAAGTGTACCCGGCCCATATACTTTAAGCGGACGCCTTTTGCCAAATGAAAAATACAAAGACCGTTACGCTATTACCGAAGCCTTATTACCTGTTGTAAGAAAAGAGCTTGAAGACCTTGTTGCAGCAGGTTGCAAAGAAATAACTGTAGATGAACCATCCATGAGTTGTTATGCCTACAAAGAAGATACCAGGCGTTTTGTTGATATATTTAATCGTACCGTGAAGCCTGTTGCCGGTAAATGCCGTTTATCTACACACATGTGTTTTGGAAATTTTAAAGGCAGGCCTGTAGGTTACCGCAGCATCAAGCCTATGCTGCCTGATTTTCTTGACCTTTCGGTTGATGAAATACATATTGAGCTGGCGAACCGTGAATTTGCTGAAGTGGAGTTGCTTGCACCTTTTGCAGAAAAGATGGATGTATCGGCCGGCATTATTGATGTGAAGAATTATTATATTGAAACGCCGGAAGATGTAGTAACCCGTATTAAAAAATGTTTACAATATGTGCCTGCAGAAAAACTATCCGTAGCGCCTGACTGCGGGCTGAGCCAGACGGCCCGTTGGGCATCCAGGCAAAAACTTGCAAACATGGTTAAAGGGGCAAAGATGGTGAGGGAAAGGCTTTGAAACCGGGTACTAATTCAAAAAACAATATGCAAGTGTGTTTTAATGCCTGCAATTTTTGACTTTTAAATTTTGAATTTCCTTTACATCATCCGTAAACCATCAGCTACTTACTTGTGATCCACGCCTACAAAAAAAATGAAGCCCTTATCGCAGAAATGGATTCATTACTGCATGATGAAGTGCATTTTCATCTCTGGTGGCTCGGGCAAAGCGGCTACATGCTGCAATGGAAAGGGCAAAGACTTTTAATTGATCCTTATCTTTCTGATTCGCTCACAAAAAAATATGCAGACACAAATAAACCACATGTAAGGATGAGTGAACGCGTTGCTGATCCGGGATTACTGAAAAACATCAGCATTGTTTCTTCCAGCCACAACCATACCGACCACCTTGATGCAGAAACTTTAATACCTGTTTTAAAAAACAATCCCGGCATAACATTCATCATCCCTGAAGCCAACAGGAAATTTGTGGCGGAAAGGGTAAAATGTGATGTCGATTTTCCCGCAGGACTGAATGACGGCAAGTCTTTAACCGTTGGCGATTTTACATATCATGGCATCCCGGCAAAGCACAATGAAATTGAAAGGGATGAGAATGGTAATTGCAAATGCTTGGGTTATGTAATTACGTTCGGCCAATGGAAGATTTATCACAGCGGGGATACATTATGGTTTGATGGAATGGAGGAGTTGCTGCAGCCGTACCATATTGACCTTGCACTGCTCCCAATAAATGGCCATGAGCCTGCAAAAGGGGTTGCAGGAAACCTTGATTGCAAAGAAGCAGCACATCTGGCCAAAGTCATAGGGGCAAAGTGCGTTATTCCATGCCACTATGATATGTTTGCGTTTAATACAGCGGATGTAAATGAATTTGCAAAGCATGCAGTAACACTTAACCAGCATTACAGGGTTTTAAAACATGGTGAAAGATGGAGTAGCAGTTCCCTGTAGATATTCTATACGTTGAAGGAAAAATGCCGTAAACAAATCACCTCTTCACATACTGGTCCTCATAATAGTGCTGATATGCCCCGGAAGTTACATGCTTAATCCATTCTTCGTTCTGCAAATACCAGTCAACTGTTTTTTCCAGTCCCTCTTCAAACTGCAGTGAAGGTGTCCATCCCAGTTCTTTATTAAGTTTGGATGCATCTATGGCGTAGCGCAAATCATGGCCGGGCCTGTCTTTTACATAAGTAATAAGTTTTGCGCATGTGCCCTCCTGCCTGCCCAGCTTTTTATCCATGATTTTGCACAACAGCAATACAAGGTCAATATTCTTCCATTCATTAAATCCGCCTACATTGTATTTGTCCCCATGCCTTCCCTTGTGAAATATCGCATCAATGGCACGGGCATGGTCTTCCACCCACAACCAGTCACGTATGTTCTCCCCTTTTCCGTAAACGGGAAGAGGTTTGTTGTTTTTAATGTTATTTATCATCAATGGGATGAGCTTCTCGGGAAAATGATGTGACCCATAGTTATTGGAGCAATTGCTCATTACAACAGGCAAACCATAAGTGTGGTAATAAGCCATTACGAGATGATCGGAAGCCGCTTTTGAAGCCGAATAGGGTGAACGGGGGTCGTAGGCTGTTTCTTCTGTAAAAAAACCTTCTTCGCCAAGCGAACCATATACTTCATCAGTTGACACATGATAGAAAAGCTTTCCATCATATTGTCCGTTCCAGTGCTTGCGGCATGCGTTCAGCAAAACGGCCGTACCCAGTACATTCGTTCTTACAAAAGCAAGCGGGTCCATTATGGAGCGGTCCACATGGCTTTCGGCAGCAAGGTGGATCACTGAATCAATATGGTGCAATGAAAACAATTCATCAATAAAAGCTTCATCTGTGATATCGCCTTTTACAAAACTGTAATTGGGAAGATGTTCGGTATCCCTGAGGTTTTCGAGGTTGCCCGCATAGGTAAGGTTATCCAGGTTAATGATTTTATAACCCGTGTATCTTGTAACAAACAACCTTACAACATGCGAACCGATAAAACCGGCGCCGCCGGTTATTAAAATAATCCTGTTCATGCGGCGAAGATATTACAAACTCCAGTAGCTGCGCTGGCTGATCTTTCCTTTGTAAATTCCTTTAAGGTCTGCAATCATTGCAGTAGGGCGGGTGATGGAGCAGTAATAGGCTTCATCAAGGCCCAGGTATTGCTGGTGGGGTATCGCAATTACCACGGCATCATAATTTTTATCACCGTTGTGGCTGAGGTGCAGCCCGTATTCTTCATGTACTTCTTCAGGCTCAGCAAAAGGGTCTTCCACATCTACTTTAATATTGAAAGCCTGGATCTCTTTTACGGTATCAATGATTTTCGAATTTCGGATGTCGCTTACATTTTCTTTAAACGTTACACCCTTTACCAGCACTTTTGCATCGTTTACATCGGGGGCGTTGCGCCATACATGCATTATTATTTTACGGGCCACATTACGGGCCATGTTATCATTTATAAAACGTGAAGCGGAGATTACTTTTGCCTCATAGCCCAATGCTTCGGCTTTATGGGTGAGATAATAAGGATCAACACCTATACAATGGCCGCCCACAAGGCCGGGTGAAAATTTTAAAAAATTCCATTTGGTGCCTGCAGCTTCCAGTACATCATACGTATTGATGTTCATCTTGTCAAAAATCATTGACAGTTCATTCATCAGTGCAATGTTCAGGTCCCGTTGCGTATTCTCAACAATTTTTGCCGCTTCTGCAACTTTTATGGTTGATGCCCTGTGCACCCCTGCATCCACCACCAGTTCATATACTTTGGCAATTTCTTCAAGAGATACTTCATCTGTTCCCGAAACAATTTTAATTACAGTGCGGAGTGTATTCTTTTTATCTCCGGGATTGATGCGCTCAGGTGAATAACCCAGCTTAAAATCTGTTTTATTCTTTAAGCCTGAAAATTTTTCTATTACGGGCAGACAATCTTCTTCTGTACAACCAGGGTACACCGTGGATTCAAAAATTACATAATCGCCTTTCTTTACCACTTTGCCGATGGTTTCGGATGCACCCAATACCGGTTTCAGGTCAGGCACATTGAATTTATCAACCGGTGTAGGAACAGCCACAATAAAAAATTTCGCTTCACGCAGTACATCAAGGCTGTTTGTAAACACAATGTCTTTATCAGCGAAATGTTCTGCCGGCACTTCCTTGCTGGGATCAATGCCGTTCTGCATCATTTCAACCCGCTTAGCATTGATATCAAATCCTATTACGGAAATCCTTTTGGCAAATTCCAGCGCTATGGGCAGGCCCACATATCCTAAACCTATTACGGCAAGCTTTGCTTTTTTATCCAATAAATCCTGGTAAATACGCATCTTACTTCAAGCTTTTAAATTCCTTGGGTTGCTTCGTTAATTCTTCTTTTGGCAATGATTTGAAATATTCGTAAGTGATCTTTAATCCTTCTGCACGGTTTACTTTAGGCTCCCACCCCAGTATTTCTTTTGCTTTTGTAATATCAGGTTTTCTTTGTTTGGGATCATCCAGCGGCAAAGGTTTATAAACAATCTTTTGTTTTGTTCCGGTAAGTTTAATGATCTCTTCGGCAAAATCCTTTAAAGAAATTTCGCTGGGGTTACCAATATTTACAGGATACACGTAATCGCTTTTCAGGAGGCGGTAAATACCTTCCACCAGGTCATCCACATAGCAAAAAGAGCGGGTCTGGCTGCCATCTCCAAAAACGGTAAGGTCTTCACCCCGCAATGCCTGGCCGATGAATGCCGGAAGTGCACGGCCATCATTCAACCGCATACGCGGGCCATATGTATTAAAAATGCGTACAATCCTTGTTTCCACGGCATGAAAAGTATGATAGGCCATGGTCATGGACTCCATGAAACGTTTGGCCTCATCATAAACACCACGTGGCCCTACAGGGTTTACATTTCCCCAGTATTCCTCTTTCTGCGGGTGCACCATAGGGTCGCCATAAACTTCAGAAGTGGAAGCCACCAACATCCTTGCCCCTTTGGCCTTGGCCAAACCAAGGCAATTGTGCGTTCCAAGGGCGCCAACCTTTAAAGTTTGTATGGGAATTTTAAGGTAATCAATGGGACTTGCAGGCGAAGCAAAGTGCATAATGTAATCAATGTGGCCGGGCACATGAATAAACTTGCTTACATCATGATGATAAAATTCAAACTGCTCTAATTTAAAGAGGTGTTCAATATTTCTCAGGTCGCCGGTAATAAGGTTATCCATTCCAATTACATGGCAGCCTTCTTTTATAAAACGGTCGCAGAGGTGCGAACCCAGGAAACCGGCAGCGCCTGTTACGAGTACACGCTTTTTTTCCATGAATTATCTTTTAGGAGCAGCCGGGGCACGGCCAATGCTTTCGTAATAAAATCCGAGGTCCTGTATAGCGGAAACATCAAACAAGTTCCTTCCGTCGAAAACCACTTTACTCTTCATGCTCTTTACTATCTTGAGAAAATCAGGTGTGCGGAATTCGTTCCACTCCGTTGCAATAATAAGCGCATCTGCATCCTTCAGCGCTTCATATTGGCTTTCGGCGTAAACAACTTTGTCGCCAATCAGGCTCCTGACATTGTTCATGGCTTCAGGGTCATACACGGAGAATGTGGCCCCTTCTTCTGTTAAAGCATCAATGATGTACAGGGCCGGCGCTTCACGTATGTCATCTGTATTGGGTTTAAAGGCAAGGCCCCACAATGCAAAATGCCTACCGCGTAATGTGCCGTTGTAATAATTTTTTATTTTGGGAACGAGGTGCAGTTTCTGCCTTTCATTTACATCCATTACTGCATTCAATATCTGGAAATTGTAGTTAACTTCCTGTGAACTTTTTACCAGCGCCTGCACATCTTTGGGGAAACAACTTCCGCCATAACCAATACCGGGGAATAAAAACCTTTTACCAATCCTTTCGTCGCTGCCAATACCGCGGCGTACCATGTCCACATCTGCGCCTAATCTTTCACACAACTGCGCCACTTCATTCATGAAAGAAATCTTGGTAGCAAGAAAAGAATTGGCCGCATATTTTGTAAGCTCTGCAGAACGCTCATCCATATAAATAATCGGGTTACCAGAGCGCACAAATGGGGCGTACAATTCACCCATTACCTTGCGTGCCCTTTCGGAGCTGGTACCGATAACTACCCGGTCGGGTTTCATAAAATCTTCAACCGCCACGCCTTCACGCAAAAACTCAGGGTTTGACACCACATCAAACTCGCCTGAATAGTTTTTTGCTACCGCAGCATGTACTTTTTCGGCCGTACCAACCGGCACGGTGCTTTTATCAACAATAACTTTATAATCTTTTAAAATTTTACCCAAGTGGTCGGCGACACCGAGGATGTATTTCAGGTCTGCTGATCCATCTTCTCCCGGCGGCGTGGGCAAGGCAAGAAAAACAATAGCGGCGCCTTTTATACCTTCTTCAAGGCTGGTGGTAAAATTCAGCCTCTCTTCTTTAAGGTTACGGAGAAATAACTTTTCCAGTCCGGGTTCATAAATAGTGATCTGCCCGTTGGAAAGCTTATCTACTTTCCGCTGGTCAATGTCAACACAGGTTACTTCGTTGCCGGTTTCAGCAAAACAGGTTCCGGTTACCAATCCAACATAGCCGGTACCAACTACAGCGATTTTCATTTCGTTTCTTTTTTGGGTTTATCGGTTAATAAATTCCAGCACTTTGGCTGTAATATATCCTAACTGTTCTTCATCCAGTTCAGTATGCATCGGTAAGGAAATTACCCTTTCTGTTAACCAATCGGTAACAGGAAGTTCATAGGAGGCGGCATTGTAAGCGGCAAACATTTTTTGCCTGTGTGCCGGTACGGGGTAATATATCATGGAAGGTATCCCTGCATCGGCCAGGTATTTATTCAGGCCATCCCTGTCCACATCTTCCAGTATAAGGGTATATTGGTGATAAACATGATTACTGTAAGGGGCAATGTGGGGAATTGTAATTTGAGGGTGTTTTGCAAATGCGCTGTTATAAAAATCAGCGGCTTTTCTCCTTGCAGCAATGTACTCATCCAGTTTGTTCAGCTTCACTTTTAAAACGGCTGCCTGCAACGTATCCAACCTTGAATTACAACCTACCATTTCATGGTAGTACCTCAGCTTTTGCCCATGATTAGCAATCATTTTTAACCGTTCAGCTAACGCTTCATCGTTGGTAAATATTGCACCTCCATCCCCGTAACAGCCCAGATTTTTAGAAGGAAAGAAAGATGTAGCCCCCACAGTACCAATCGTTCCGGCCTTCTTTTTCCGGCCGTCTTCAAAACTGTAGTCGCTGCCTATGGCCTGGGCGTTGTCTTCTATGATATATAAGTTGTACTTCTGGGCCAGGCGCATAATTTCTTCCATCGGTGCAACATGTCCGTAAAGGTGTACGGGCACAATGGCTTTTGTTCTTGTAGTAATTGCTTTTTCTATTGACCGGGGGTCAATGCAAAAAGTTTTGGGGTCAACCTCCACAAAAACGGGTGTTAACCTGAGCAGGGCCACCACTTCAGTGGTGGCGATGTATGTAAATGAAGGAGTAATTACTTCATCTCCCGGTTTCAAATCAAGCGCCATCATGACTATCTGCAGGGCATCTGTGCCGTTGGCGCAGGGTATTACATGCTTTACCTTAAGGTATTGGGAGAGCTGCCCTGCAAAATCCTGAACAGGTTTGCCATTTATAAATGCAGAACTTTCCAGCACTTCCATTACAGCAGCGTCAACTTCAGCTTTAATGCTGTGGTACTGCTGTTTTAAATCAACCATTTGTATCGGCCGCATCAGAGGTTTTTTAAACGGGCACAAAAATAATAAAATATATACAGGGTAAAAGATAGATATTAGATTTGCAGCCAATTAATTATTTTATTACATCGTGGTAATTTTTTATAATTTTTTTATTGCCCTTTACCTGCTTGCCGCCAAGATACTTGCTTTGTGGAATGCCAAAGCTGCTTTGTGGGTAAACGGGAGAAAAAATATTTTCGGCAAACTGGATGCCGCCTGCTCAAAATACAGGGGCAATATCATATGGATGCATTGC
Organism: Chitinophagaceae bacterium; assembly: GCA_033763355.1. Lineage (GTDB taxonomy): Bacteria > Bacteroidota > Bacteroidia > Chitinophagales > Chitinophagaceae > JANRKT01. The sequence goes on from JANRKT010000066.1 coordinate 23,920, forward strand.
GCTTCGCTGGGCGAATTTGAACAGGGCCGCCCGGTTTTGGAAAGCCTGCGCAGGCAATACCCCCATTACAAAATCCTGCTCACCTTCTTCTCCCCTTCAGGTTATGAAATAAGAAAGAATTACCCGGGGGCTGATTTTATTTTTTACCTGCCTTTGGATGGCCTTTCACGGTCTGCCAAATTTGTTGAAACGGTTCAGCCTGCGCTGGCTATATTTATTAAATACGAATACTGGTACCATTACCTCCATGCCCTGAAAGAAAGAAAGATACCCGCCATTCTTGTTTCTGCTATTTTTCGGGAAAGCCAGCCTTTTTTTAAATGGTATGGGGTGTTTTGGAGAAAAATGCTGGGTTGTTACCAGCATTTATTCGTCCAGCACCATGAGTCATCTGAACTTTTAAAAAGCATTGGCATAAGAGAAAATGTAACTGTATCCGGGGATACGCGGTTTGACAGGGTAATTGAAATTGCAGAAAAGTTTGAACCCATCCCATGGATTGAAGAATATTGCAAGGGGCGGCAGGTATTGGTTGCAGGCAGCACCTGGCAGGAAGATGAAGAAGAACTGGTGCATTATACAAAGACCAACCCTGATAAACGTTTCATTATTGCGCCACATGAAATTGACGAAGGAAGGCTGAAAGAAATTAAAAAACTGTTTCCCCACTCAATACGGTTTTCGGAGTTGCAAAAAACAGGTTATACAGAACCGGGAACAGATAATGTATTGATCATTGACAATATTGGGATGCTGGCAAGGCTTTACAAATATGCTGACGTTACCTATGTTGGCGGCGGCTTTGGCGGGGATGGCATTCATAATATTCTTGAAGCCGCAGTGTATGGCAGGCCTGTTATATTCGGGCCGGAATATGAAAAGTTCCGGGAAGCGGTTGACCTTGTGGAATCAGGCGGGGCCATAACGGTTGAAAGCGCTGTTGAACTGGAAGAGATACTCGAACTGCTTTTTGATAATAAAGAAGAATTAAAAAACAGAAGTGATATTGCTGGTAACTATGTGCGTGACCAGGCGGGGGCTACAAAAAAAATCATTCATTACATTCAGGAAAAACGCCTTTTAACCAGTTGAAAGAATTGCTGCACCTGCGGGTTTTCATCCGTCCAGCCCAATTTTACTTTCAGCTCCCTTTCCATCCAGAACTCCGCTTCGGGATAAATTGAAAACCCATTGATGGTTTTAATACAGCGCTCATACATCGCCTCATCGCCATTGAATAAGTCATTAATGAAGAGGTAGCGGTCGTTGATGCCGATGGCTTTTTTAAGGTCTTTAACGGGCACATCCTGCAGCTTTTCTGCCAGCTCTGTTTTCTGTTCCTTCAGCCTGTCGTTTAATGAGGACTGATCCTGTGAAATAATTTCATGTACCTCTTTATTTATAATGGGTGCTGCTTCTCTTTTTACTTCTTTCTTTACTTCTTTTTGGGGTTCGGCAAATGTTTCCTTGGGAAGGTATGGCGCATGTGATTCATGGGGCTGTGCTGCAAGTGTGGGTATTTCCTCAAGCGGGTCGTAATTAAATTCAACAGGCTGCCTGCTCTTCATGCTCATCTGGTTTTTTAATTCAGCGCTCAGCCTCATTTGCTCCAGTTCTTCTTCAATTGCTTTTTCATCTACCTGCAAAATTTCTATGATTTTTTCTTCAGCGGGTGGCCCCTGTAAATGTTCAGCAGTGCCAAATTTTACCTGGTTTGGAAAAATAACTGCAATTTTCTTGGCAGAAGGCTGAGCGGAGTTGCCGTTCTTTAAATGGATCAGTTCATGCTGCAGCATCTGCAGCGTAAGCAACAATTGCTCAGTGCCTGCATTTTGCTGGTATTGCTCCTGCAACTTCCGCAGTAAAACACCAATTCTTTCCATCTGATATGGTACTTTTGAAAAGTTTTTAGGAATCCGGAATCTTAAAGGTACAAACTGTTAAGCACAAATATTTCTTAATAAATGTTTATTGAACCCAACATCAGGGGCCACGGCAGGGGCTGGATTGAAGTGATATGCGGCTCCATGTTCTCAGGCAAAACAGAAGAACTCATCAGACGCCTCAAAAGGGCTAAGATTGCTAACCTGAAAACAGAGATTTACAAACCCATGATTGATACCCGCTATGACGAAAACAATATTGTTTCGCATGATGAAAATAAAATCATTTCTACGCCGGTAAACAATTCACAAAATATATTGCTGCTGGCGCAGGGTGTTGATGTGGTAGGTATTGACGAAGCCCAGTTTTTTGATGCCGAAATAGGACGTGTATGCGATACACTTGCACTGCGTGGCATCAGGGTAATTGTTGCCGGGCTTGACATGGATTACCAGACCAAACCATTTGGCCAAATGCCGCAACTGCTTGCCATGGCCGATTACATTACCAAGCTGCATGCTATTTGTGTAAAATGCGGGCATATTGCCAATTACTCCTACCGTAAGAACAATCAAAGCGGGCAGGTAGTATTGGGCGAAAAAGATATTTATGAGCCGAGGTGCAGAAAGTGTTATTATGAAGACTGATATAAAATCTTATTAAGTATTAACGTCTTGTGCTATCGAAAACCCTATGTGTTTGCCTATGTACCTATGAATCTATGTGGTGAAATTTTACCACATAGTCACATAAGAAACATAGAAACCACATAGCATGAAAAAAAATATTGCCGGTTTTATCCATTTATCACTATAACCCTTTAAAAAAATTATCAGTATTGTCATTTCATAAAATCATCGCCCTCTTCAAAAAAGACATCCTGCTGGAACTACGTCAGCAATACAGCTTTTACGGCATTATATTATATATAGCCTCTACCACCTTTGTTTTATACCTCGCTATGGAGCAGCCTGAAGCGGAAGTATGGAATGGTCTGTTCTGGATGATACAATTGTTTATTTGCGTAAACGCTGTGGCCAAAAGCTTTTTGCAGGAAAGCAAGGGACGCCTGCTGTATTTTTATTCCATCAGCAGCCCTACAGAGTTCATACTTTCCAAACTGCTGTACAATGTTTTGCTGATGCTGATGATGACCCTGCTAAGCCTTTTGCTCTTTTTTGCATTCCTCGGCATACCCACATCCAAAGCTTTTCTATTTGCAGGCATTGCACTGCTCGGTGGTTTTGGTCTCAGCCTGGTGTTTACCCTCCTTGCCGCCATTTCATCCAAGGCGCAGCAGCAGGCATCGCTCATGGCTATACTGGGCTTTCCCATCATTATTCCGCAACTGCTTTTACTGATGCGTATTTCCAAAGCCGCTTTTGGAGAAGTGTTTCGTGAAGGCGTTTTTGTACAAAGCCTTTTACTGCTGCTGGCACTCGATGCTATGGTAGTAGTACTGTCTGTTATTCTTTTTCCTTTTTTGTGGAAAGATTGAAATTTATTCAAGGAATACAAACTGGTTTTAAATTTATATGATTAATGACTGGCCGGCATGGAGTAATTCTTAATTCACAACTCCTATTTCTTACTTCGGAATACAGCCCCTAAATTTGCCGCACCAATCAGTCGCCCCGCAACCTGCCTGAAAAAGGACGATAGATAACATGGAATCATTATGCAAAAATCCTGGTGGAAAATAGCCTGCATCATTTTACTCATCTATACCATTGTTGCAGGGTTTTTAATGCCGGTTCCGGCGCTGCGCCAGTTGCAGGAAACCATACGCAACCTTTATTTTCATGTGTGCATGTGGTTTGCCATGATGATACTTTTTACCGTGTCTGCTGTAAACAGCATCAAATACCTCCGCCATACAAAGCTCATCCATGATGTTAAAGCCGGCGAATACGCATCAACCGGGATTGTAATGGGTTTATTAGGTTATGCCACCGGTTCCATCTGGGCCAGCTATACCTGGGCCGATCCCAACAATCCGGCTTACGCATCATTCGGTTCCATTGTAAGGGAGCCCAAGCTCATCGGCGCAGCAATGGCGCTGCTTATTTACTTTGCTTATTTTGTTTTAAGGAGTTCCATAACTGATATTGATAAAAGGGCAAGGGTAAGTGCGGTATATAATATTTTCGCCTATGCTATGCTGTTCCCTTCCATCTGGATTGTGCCGCGGCTGTTACCAAGCCTGCACCCCGGGCAGGAAGGAAACCCTGCGCTGAACTTTAACGATATTGATGCCGGGATGAGGATGGTGTTTTACCCCGCAGTAATCGGGTGGACATTGCTTGGCGTATGGATCACCACTTTAAAAATCCGTTTAAAGAAAATAGCTGATAAAAATATTTTACATGCTTAAGAAAACAAACAGTTTTGTATTTACGATTTTGCTTTCATTCATCAGCATTACCCTTTTTGCACAGGAGGAAGGCGGAAAAGCTGAAATGGCCGATACCATGCGCAGCAACGGTAAGATTTATGTGGTGGTTGCCGTTTGCCTTACCATTTTAATTGGATTGCTATTGTACCTTATACGCCTGGACAGAAAGATTTCGAAGATGGAGAAGTTGGGGGGCGGTGGGCAGTAGGCAGTCTGCAGTACACAGTAAGCAGTCTGCAGCCGGTAATGATGTAATTGAAGTGTTATTAAATTGAAAGTTTTGCCTTTTTATTTTTGACTTTTGCTCTTCTTACATCTTTTCAACAACTGGTGACTGAAGACTGGCGACTGATAACCTATAATTCAAAAATTCTTGCTTGCATATAGAAAAATCTCTAACCTAAAATTTAAACCATGTCAGGAGAATACAGTTTTTTCGGCGCAGTTGAAAAAAGTTTCGACAAAGCGGCTAAGTTTACCAAATGGGACACAGGTACACTGGAACAGATCAAACAATGTAATGCAGTTTACCGCATGCACTTCCCGGTTAAGATCGGCGACAAGATAGAAGTCATCAAAGCTTACCGTGTACAGCATTCGCACCACAAGCTGCCCTGTAAAGGCGGTATCCGTTTTGCTACAACGGTAAATTTAGATGAAGTAATGGCGCTTGCTGCACTAATGACGTACAAATGCGCTATTGTAAACGTTCCTTTTGCCGGAGCTAAAGGCGGTATTACCATTGACCCCCGCAAATACACGCCATACGAACTGGAAAAAATTACCCGCCGTTATACATCAGAGTTAATCAAGAAAAATTTTATCGGCCCCGGCATTGATGTGCCCGCACCCGATTACGGAACCGGCGAAAGGGAGATGGCATGGATAGTGGATACTTACATCAGCATGCGGCCGGGTGAAATTGATGCATTGGGCTGTGTAACCGGAAAACCTGTAACGCAGGGTGGCGTACGCGGAAGGCGTGAAGCAACAGGCTTAGGCGTATTTTACGGACTGCGGGAAGTTTGCAATATGCCCGATGTGATGAAGAAACTGGGATTGGCAACAGGTGTGGAAGGAAAAACAGTTGCGGTGCAGGGCCTGGGCAATGTGGGTTACCACTCTGCAAAATTTTTCCAGGAAGCGGGGGCGAAAATTGTGGGCCTTGCAGAATACGAAGGCGCTATCTGGAGCAAAGATGGTTTGGATGTGGATGCGGTATTCAATCACCGCAAAGCAACAGGGTCAATACTGAATTTTCCCGGTGCAAACAATTTTGCAAAAAGCACTGATGCGCTGGAAATGGAATGTGACATCCTCATACCCGCTGCTTTGGAAAATGTTATTAACGGGGAGAATGCACCACGGGTAAAAGCAAAAATTATTGGAGAAGCAGCCAATGGCCCGCTTACACCCGAAGCAGATGAAATATTTATACAAAAGGGCATACTGGTTGTGCCAGATATGTATTTAAATGCAGGCGGTGTAACTGTGAGTTATTTTGAATGGCTGAAAAACCTGAGCCATGTACGTTATGGCCGCATGGAAAAACGCTTTACTGAAAACCAGAACCGCCAGATGCTGGAACAGATAGAAGAGTTTACCGGCAAAAGGGTAACAGGTAAAGAACGGGATGAAATTGTGCACGGCCCTGAAGAAGTTGACCTGGTGCGCAGCGGCCTTGAAGAAACCATGATAACAGCCACCCGTGAAGTAATGGATTGCTGGAAAGCCAATGAAGGGATACCCGATATGCGTACCGCGGCTTATGTGGTAGCCATTAATAAAGTAGGTGTGAGTTATGCAGAGCTGGGGATTTTCCCGTAGAAGAAAAAATGAAAAGTATAAAGTAAAAAGCGTTGGTTAATACCGGCGCTTTTTGTATTAATAATAGTATGGTAACTCTGGTATGTAAAAGTATTTGAAAAGATCAATTTCCCTCCACGATGAGCCACACAACTACCCCTTGCACCATTAACACATTTTAAATATCTTCACCCAGCACAGCAGCAATGGAGGTTCCGTTGGTGGCAATTTTAAAAGACCGTTTCCAAAATGACACAAGACATCAAAAATGAAGCGTTAGAACAATTGGAGCTTGACATAAAGTTTGGATTTGAAAATGAAGAAGAACTTTTTGACAGTATCAGAGAAATGTTTTATGGCGAAGACGATTTTGATGAAGTTTGGCTTAGACAAATCATTTCTGAAAAATACAAACAACATCAAAAGGACAGTTTAACTTGGACAAGACCTACAGACTTTGACAAACTTGTCAAAACATTTGACGAATTAATAGAAGAGAAAATAGTTTGCTTGCACAAAGCAGGCTATACAAAACAAGATGGCGAAGGCGATTGTACGGAGACGATCGAAAAACTAAATGAACTTGGCGTAAAAGTAATTGGGTTTTGTTATTACCATTCACAAGACTTAGCAAGGGCGGTTGACCCTGACATAAGAAATTTATATTTGGGCTTCGACAGTCCAACACAGGACGACAACGAAGCGTTACAAGTAGCTGACAAAATCGTTACGAAACTCAGAAAGAATGACTTTGAAGTAAGTTGGGCAGGAACGGTTGATCAAAGAATTGAAGTAAAAAATATCACATGGAGAAAAATTCCTGACAACGAAGAATGGGGTTCAAAAAGAGTAATAAAAATTTTGACCAATCAGGAAAATAGAAAGAAACCGTTTTGGAAATTCTGGTAATTTTCGTCTCAGCGGACGGAAAACAGCCGCCAACAATATATGCTTGCCGCTATTACAAGCATTTGTACTGTTGCTTTACTACTGTTTGGGTTTGCGGTATTTAAAATGTTCAGCTCCATATCCCTGCCGGTTATTATACATTATCGCCGATGAACAACTCAGCAACCCCTTGCACCAGTAACACATTTTAAATACCTTCACCCTGCACAGCGGCAATTTACTGGCAGACTCCCTAATGATTCGAATATTCATTTTACTGTTTAACTTTCTTCTGGTATCGTGTATTGATGTCAGCAACACTAAGATGGGTGAAAAGATTGCTGACAGTGTACAAACCGATGCGAGTCAATATGTTTCAACAATTGACACAACTATCTGGATCAGTAACTTCAGGCAATTTCGTGAGGCTGTCTATCATCGCAACAA
>JANRKT010000067.1:0-12070 GCA_033763355.1 Chitinophagaceae bacterium
GCACATGGTTTTATCCGCCTGCATTAACTTTTGTATTAATTAGCCTCAAAGAGTGATTTATTAGGGCCAAATAATCTAAATTTACATTAACTGAAACTGCTGAAAGGTGCTTATCCATACTATAACCCTTGACAAACTTAACATAGCATGTTCCCTTGTAAGCGCCTTGTCTTTCTTGCCTGCTTTTTATTTCCGGCTGTAACTCTACATGCACAAACTTCCATTTTTGGTTTTGGTTCATCGTGGAAATACCTTATTACCGGTACAGACCAGGGAACGGCCTGGAGGGGAACGGGATTCAGCGATGCTGCATGGCCCAGTGGCAGCGGCGAACTGGGTTATGGCGATGGCGGCGAAACTACCGTAATCGGCTACGGGCCAAGCGCTTCCAGCAAATACATTACCACTTATTTCCGCAAAACCATCAGCATTGCAAATGTTGCTGCCTATGCTTCTTTTACCATGAATGTAAGAAGGGATGATGGCGTGGTGGTTTATGTAAACGGAACGGAAGTGTACAGGAATAACATGCCGGCAGGCGCCATCGCTTACGCTACACTGGCGTCTGTACCTATTGGTGATGCCGATGAGTTTACACCGCTTACAGCTATATTACCCATTGCCAACTTTGTAAGCGGCAGCAATGTGATTGCAGTTGAAATGCACCAGATATTGCCCTCCAGTTCTGATTTGTCTTTTGACATGTCACTAACCGGAACATTGGCTGCCAATCAGCCACCAGTAGCAGCTGCAGGAGCGGACCAGGTTATCATTTTACCTGCCAGCAGTGTAACATTAACGGGCAGTGGTTCAGATGCCGACGGAACCATTGCAACTTATGCATGGAGCAAAGTGAGCGGTCCGGCAGGAGGTACCATTACCAGCCCCGCTTCTGCAGGTACAACCGTTACAGGGTTAACGCAGGGCGTTTATGTTTTTCGCCTGACCGTAACCGATGATGATGGTGCAACAGGAACTGATGATGTGCAGGTGATAGTGAATACAGCGCCAACAGCCGGAGCCGGAACAGATCAAACCATAACATTACCCACAAACAGTGTAACGCTGTCCGGCAGCGGAACTGATCCCGACGGAACCATTTCAACTTATGCATGGAGCAAGTTAAGCGGGCCAACAGGCGGCGCCATTACCAGTCCTTCTTCAGCCGGTACAACTGTTACAGGGCTTACTGAAGGGATTTATGTTTTTCGCCTGACCGTAACCGATAATAATGGTGCAACTGGAACAGACGATGTACAGGTTACAGTTAACGGGCCTAACCAGTTGCCTACAGCCAATGCAGGGACAGATCAAACCATTGCTTTGCCCACTACAACTGTAACTTTATCAGGCAGCGGCACCGATCCCGACGGGACCATTTCAACTTATGCCTGGAGCAAAGTAAGCGGCCCGGCAACAGGCACCATTACCAGTCCTTCTTCAGCCGGTACAACTATTACAGGGCTGAGTATCCAGGGCATTTATGTGTTCAGGTTAACAGTTACTGATAACAGCGGGGGAACCGGTACTGATGATATACAAATTACTGTTGAACAGGGAACCAATCAATCACCCGATGCCAATGCGGGTACTGACCAGATTATTACATTACCAACCAACAGCACTACCCTCTCAGGCAGTGGTACTGATCCTGACGGAACCATTTCAACTTATGCCTGGAGTAAAGTAAGTGGCCCGGCTGGTGGCACTATTACAAGCCCAACTGCATCAAGCACCACAATTACGGCGCTTGTTCAGGGGGTTTATGTATTTCGCCTGACTGTTACAGATAACAACGGTGCAGCGGATACAGATGATATCCAGTTAACAGTTAACTCAGCGCCCACAGCCAGTGCAGGAACTGACCAGGTAATTGCTTTACCCGCCAGCAGCACCACATTATCAGGAAGCGGAACTGACCCTGACGGAACCATTTCAACTTATGCATGGAGCAAAGTAAGTGGCCCGGCAGGCAATACAATAACCAGCCCTTCCCTGGCAAGCACAACAGTTACCGGGCTGACTGAAGGGGTTTATGTATTTCGCCTGACCGTAACCGATAATAATGGCGCAACGGGTACAGATGATATCCAGGTAACAGTTAATCCGCCCAACCAGGCGCCAACAGCCAATGCAGGGGCTGACCAAATAATATCCCTGCCGGCCAGCAGCACCACATTATCAGGCAGCGGAACTGACCCTGACGGAACCATTTCAACTTATGCATGGAGCAAAGTAAGCGGCCCGGCAGGCGGAACCATTACCAGCCCAGCATCTGCCGTTACAACCATTACAGGATTAGCACAGGGGGTGTATGTGTTCAGGCTTACTGTTACTGATAACAATGGAGAACCAGATACAGATGATGTGCAAATAACCGTTAATGCTGCCCCTTCATCCAATGCCGGAGGAGATCAAACCATTGCTTTGCCCACCACAAGTGTAACTTTATCGGGCAGCGGAACAGATCCTGACGGAACCATTTCAACTTATGCATGGAGCAAGTTAAGCGGGCCAGCAGGAGGAACCATTGCGAGCCCGTCTTCGGCCAGTACAAATGTAACCGGGCTTATACAGGGGGTATACGTTTTCAGGCTTACTGTTACCGATAACAATGGTGCAACGGGAACAGATGATGTACAGGTTACAGTTAACCAGGGTAACAACCAAACCCCAACAGCAAGTGCGGGTGCAGACCGGGCAATAAGCCTTCCATCTACCAGTGTTACTTTATTGGGCAGCGGCGCCGATGTGGACGGAACCATTTCAACTTATGCATGGACAAAAGTAAGTGGCCCCTCCGGAGGCACCATTGCAACCCCTGCTTCTGCCAATACAAGTATTACGGGACTTACACAGGGAACATACACTTTCCGGCTTACTGTTACAGATAACGGAGGGGCATCAGCGTCTGACGATGTACTTGTAACCGTTAATCCCGCCGCCCCTGCTACTTTATTCGGGTTTGGTTCTTCATGGAAATACCTGGCCAATGGAATTAACCAGGGTACAACCTGGAGGAACCTTGGTTTTATAGATGACACATGGCCAAGCGGAACGGGTGAACTGGGCTATGGAGATGGAGACGAGGCAACTGTTATCAGTTACGGGCCAAGTGCTTCCAGCAAATACATTACTTATTATTTCAGAAAACTGATAAACATTTCTTCTGTTTCTGCATATACAGCCTTTAACATGCAGGTAAAAAGAGATGACGGGGTTGTAGTTTACGTCAACGGCACTGAAGTATTCAGGAACAACATGCCGGGAGGTACCATTGTTTACGGAACCCTTGCGACAACTCCTATAGGAGATGCTGATGAGTTTACGCCACTTTCCTTTGCCGTTTCACCAGCCCTTTTTGCTGACGGCAGCAATGTAATTGCCGTCGAAGTTCACCAGGTACTTGCAAGCAGTTCTGACCTTACATTTGACCTGACCTTAACAGGTACACTTGCATCAGGCGCCAACCAGCCGCCGGGCGTAAATGCCGGGGCAAACCGTACAATAACATTGCCAACAAGCAGTCTTACACTCACCGGAAGTTCTGTTGATGGCGACGGGACCGTGTCAACTCATGCATGGTCAAAAATAAGCGGGCCGGCAGGAGGTACCATTGCAAGCCCGGCCGCTTCAACAACAAATATTACCGGGTTAACGGAAGGGACATATGTTTTCCGTTTAACAGTAACAGATAACGGCGGCGCAACAAATTTTGATGAAGTACAGGTTACTGTAAACCCTGATCCCAATATACCGCCAACTGCAAATGCAGGGGCTGATCAGACTATACCATTGCCCACCACTACCGCAACATTAAACGGAAGCGGTACTGATACTGACGGTACCATTTCAACCTATGCCTGGACAAAAGTAAGCGGGCAAACGGGTGATGCTATTACCAGTCCTTCATCAGCAAGCACAACAATAACTGGCCTTAAACAGGGAGTATATGTGTACCGGTTAACGGTAACCGATAACGGTGGAAGAACAGGTACCGATGATATACAGCTTACTGTAACGCAGGGCACCAACCAGGCGCCTGCGCCAAATGCGGGGGTAGATCAGACGATTACTTTGCCAACCAGCACCGTAACATTAAGCGGAAGTGCAACAGATGCTGATGGTTCTGTTTCCGGTCTGGCATGGACGAAAGTAAGCGGCCCGGCAGCCGGAACAATAACAAGTCCCTCTTCAGCAAGCACAACAGTTACCGGTCTTGTACAGGGCACATACGTATTTCGCTTAACTGCTACTGATAACCTTGGAACAACAGGGGCAGATGATATGCAGGTAACAGTGAACCCACAACCGAACCAGTTGCCAACAGCCAATGCAGGCGCTGATCAAACCATTACCTTACCCACAAATAGTACAACCCTTAATGGCAGCGGAACTGATCCTGACGGAACCATAACAACCTATGCATGGACAAAAGTAAGCGGGCCTGCGGGTAATACAATATCAAGTCCCTCTTCAGCCAGCACTGCAGTAGGCGCTTTAACGCAGGGCGTATATGTTTTCAGGTTAACTGTTACAGACAATATCGGGGCAACAGCATCTGATGATGTGCAGGTAACTGTAAATCCGGCCCCCAACCAGCTACCAACCGCAAATGCAGGTTCTGATCAAACCGTAATACTGCCTTCAACCAGTTCCGTACTTACCGGCAGCGGCACTGATCCCGATGGAACAATCACTGGATACAACTGGTCAAAGGTAAGCGGCCCGGCAGGAGGAACAATTTCAAGTCCAACTTCAGCAAGCACGCCGGTAACAAGTTTAGCTCAGGGAACTTACGTGTTCAGGTTAACAGTAACTGACAACAACGGCGCAACAGCAACAGACGATGTACAGATAAATGTGGTTCAGGAAACAATTAATTATCCGGGACAATGGTCAGCAGTTTCATCATGGCCAACCGCCGCTGTGCACCTTATCTTACTGCCCAATGGTAAGGTGATGGTTTTTGATGATACGCAGGATGACGGCCCTGGCCTGTTCGGAACACCAGGTCCTTATCACATGTCAATTTGGGATCCTGTAACAAATACACACAGCGCCAATCCGATAATACAAAGGAACCCGTCAAACCAGGAAATGTTCTGTGCACCACATGCACATTTCCCAAGCGGTGATGTACTTGAAGCAACAGGAATAATAGGGGTTGATGACCCGCTTACACAGATTTATGATTGGGAAACAGACATGTGGGTGAGAACAAAAGACCTTATCAGGGGACGTTACTATCCCAGTGTTACCTCGCTTTCTGACGGAAGCATATTGGTTATTGGAGGTTTCCTGGGAGGACAGGCCAATAATGGCAATATGGAAATTTATAAAGGCGGCAAATGGACAGAACTGACGACCACCAATATGAATTTCGGAAGTTTCCCACAGGAATTTATTGATAACACTACATACTTCCCATGGACACAGGTAGCTCCAAACGGAACGGTGTTCTATGCAGGTCCGGAGAGTTTATTGAGGACCATAACTACAAGCGGTACCGGATCGGTAACATCGCATGGGCAGCGTGATAACCAATTCCGAGATTATGGTTGCTATGCAATGTATGATGTTGGAAAAATCCTTGTTGCAGGCGGCGGCAATTCGCTGGCTGCTACATATAAGATAGATATCAATGGTGGCGCTCCTGTAGTAACCAGTGCAGGCAATATGGCCTATGGAAGAAGGCAGAATAACCTTACTATACTGGCAGACGGAAGTGTGCTGGTAACAGGTGGCAACTCTGCTGGTTCTGCACCAGGAACAACTGAAGCTTACCAGGGCAACCAGTTCAGTCTTTCAGGCGCTGTATATCCTGCAGAAATATGGAAACCCTCAACCAACACGTGGACAACAGTTGCATCTATGAGCAGGGCACGTCAGTACCACTCTGCAGCATTGCTCCTGCCTGATGGACGAGTTGTTCACGGAGGCGGTATTTGTGCACCGTGCGTATTTGAGATTAATGCTGAAATTTATTCACCGCCTTACCTGTTTAATTCTAACGGAACTTTGGCAACAAGGCCGGTAATAAGTTCTGCTCCCAGCCGCATAGGCTATCAGATGAGGTTTGGAATAACAATGAACAACAGCGATGTAATAACAAAAGTCCATCTTATAAAACTGGGCTCTGTAACACATTCAACCAATTTTGAACAACGCCTTGTTCCGCTTACATATTCTCAATCAGGCGCCAGTATTACAGCAACTGCCCCAACCAATACCTTTATTGCACCTCCCGGGTTTTATATGCTTATAGCTGTAAACAATGCCGGTGTGCCTTCTGTTGCCAAAATACTGCAACTAACAAGCGGGCAGATAGATGTTCAGGGTGTAAAAGCATTTGAATCACTCAGCAACCCGGGATATTTCATGAGCCGCAATGCTGTCGGGGCACAGGGCAGTATCATTCAGCTTCCTGCTAACAGTTCCACTACAGGAAAATCTGCAGCAAGTTTCCGCATAGTGACGGGTCTTAGTGATCCTACAGGCATATCATTTGAAGCAATTGATTATCCGGGTCATTATTTCAGACATGCCAATTTCCTTTTGAGGCTGGATCCTTTTGTAAACGATGTTACCTATAAAGATGATGCAACGTTTTATGCACGCCCGGGCCTTGGAAATTCTGCAATGTTGTCGTTTGAATCGAAGAATTTCCCTGGCTATTATTTCCAGCAAAGTGGTTTTGGGCTTGTAATGACGGCGCTCACAGGCGGTTCATCACTTGATGCAAGAAACCGTGCAACTTTTAATCCTGAAAACCCTGTACCTACTCAAAATATATCCATCCAATCACAAAACTTCCCCGGGCATTACATACGCAACAATGCAGGTGTTGTAAACATTACACCAATCAATACCGGCTCCACTTCAACATTAAAAGACCAGGCTACTTATAAAATAGTACCCGGACTTGAAGATGCTGCAGGCGTATCCTTTGAATCCATCAGCAATCCCGGACAATACCTGAGGCAACTCAATTTTGCCATAGTTCAGAATGCACTGGAAGGCACCACTGCCTTCAGGAACGATGCAACATTCTATGTGGTTCCGGGCTGGGATGATGCCAACAAGTTTTCGCTGAGATCAAAAACATATTCTGACAGGTATATCACTTATAACAGCACAAGCGATCTGCAACTGGGCATATCACAGGTTACGGCAGGTTCCGATGCATTAACCAAAATGCGCTCAACATGGAGCTTTGAGGCGCCGGTTAACACTTCTAACTTAGGCTTGAACAGCTCGGCAGTTTCATTGCAGTACCTTACCTTAACTGCAGAAGAAAATGAAAGCAATGTTGACCTGAACTGGCAGGTTTCAAATGAAGAAGGGGTTAATTTTTACCGGGTAGAAAGATCGGTTGATGGCGTAGTATTTGAACCCTTAACCAGCCTGGGCGCTTCAGGAAATGCGAAGAGAAACCAAGATTACTACAGCAAGGATACCAAAGCGCCTGAAGGCAAATTATACTACCGCATCAGGGCCCTTGACGCTGCAGGCAATTATATCCTTTCCAATGTTTCAGAAGTAGAGATAAATGTTTCAAGGCTCCAGATGGATATTTACCCCAACCCGGTAACATATACACGTAACGTAACAGTTAAATTATTCTCTGAAAGGGCTGGTAAAGCCGCTGTAAAACTCATCAATGCCGAAGGCCGCATTGTTAAGTACCAGTCGCTCGAATTGAAAGGCGGAAAAGATATGACAAGGCTTGACCTGCGCAACCTGCCATCTGGCTTATACCTGCTTGAGTTCAGCCAGAATGGAGTGAGAACAACACGTAAACTTGTGGTTCAGTAAATTTATAATTGCTGCATCCTGCCTTTAAGGCGGGATGCAGCAAAATCTATCATCCGCTGTTATTTGCTGTATATGAAAACTTTTTTTCTTACTTCTGTTGTTTACATTTTATTCATGCAGTTAATTGCCCAAACAGGCGGGCAATCTGCATTTACAGATGCTGTTAAAAAACAAACTATCACAGACAGTTTTCAACTATCTGAAAAAGGTTTTTTTTCGGTTAAATTGCAGTGTACAAAAAATACTCCCCCCCGCAACACCATACACAACTGGGTTTTAACTGTACTAACCGCAGACGGCAAACCGGTTACCGATGCACGGATACAGGTAAATGGCGGCATGCCCGAACACGGACATGGTTTCCCGACACAGCCCGTTGTAACAAAACAACCTGAAGCAGGCAAATACCTTATTGAAGGTGTAAAGTTTAATATGATGGGGCTATGGGTGATGCGCTTTAATATTTATGGCAATAAAAAAATGGATGCTGCTGAGTTTAAGTTAAAAATAAAAGCTTAGTGCCGGCTATCCCTCCTTCTGCAATAACCGGTTATAATAAACTATATTTAAAATTCAATACCAGTGCTGAGTTTAACTTAACGTCTTTATCTTACTTTCCCGGTTTGAGAAAAAAGGTTTCAATATTAATTCTTTGCCTGCCTGTGTGGCTGGGTTTTTTTACAACAGCATTTAAAGATGATGCGGTTAAATGGAGTGAAGAAGAAAAAGATATCCTGAAATCATTATGGATAGGAAGTCTGCCGCCATTGCCACCCGACCCCAGTAACCGTGTGGCAGATGATCCGGTTGCAGCATCTCTTGGTTACCGTTTGTTTTTTGATACCCGTTTCAGCGCCAATAAAAAAATATCCTGCGCTACATGCCATAAACCGGAAAAATATTTCACGGACGGCCTTCCGCGTTCAAAAGGCACTGGTTTGTCAGACAGGCACGCCATGTCAATAGTTGGCACCGGCTACAATGCATGGTATTACTGGGATGGCCGCAGGGACAAACAATGGTCGCAGGCCATTACCCCAATGGAAACCATCGGCGAAATGGAAGGGACAAGGGTTGAAATTGTACATGAGTTTTTCACAGATTCACTTTACAGGAAATTATACCAGCAACTGTTCGGATCCATTCCTTCCTTACCCGATGCAACGATAAGGGCATCACCGCGGGGAAATGATACAGCCCGTGTCAACTGGCAAAAAATTTCGCCGGGTTATCAGCGTATCTATAACCAGGTTTTTGCCAACATAGGCAAAGCCATTGCAGCTTATGAAAGAACCGTTCAATACGGCCCATCCCGTTTTGACAAATACGCCGAAAATATTATTACAAATAAGAAGCAGAATTCTTCATCAGGGTTTAACAGCAGTGAACTAAGGGGCCTTAAACTTTTTATAGGTGAAAAAGCGCAATGCTTACGTTGCCACAACGGGCCGCATTTCACCAATTACGGTTTCCACAAAATCGGTTTGCCGCAATTATCCGCAGAAAAGCCAGACCTTGGGAGAATGATAGGGTTGCAGGCTGTAATGATGGATGAGTTTAACTGTGCAGGGCCTTACAGCGATGCAGGCAGGATGGATTGCACAGAACTGCGCTTTATTAATTTTGACGCCCCTTCTGCCGAAGCATTTAAAGTACCTTCTTTAAGAAATGTGGCCCTTACGGCTCCTTACATGCATGACGGCAGGTTTATATCTCTTAAGGAAACAATCAGGCACTACCGAACTGCTTCTTCAACATTGCCGCCAGGCTCGCTTGAATTCAGTAAGTTAAATTTATCTGATAAAGACATCAATGACCTTGTTGCATTTCTAAGAACACTTTCAGGGCCTGTTATCACAACAACAAAAAAATAATCTTTTATTCCCCGGCTTTAAATTTCTGTTGCTGCACACTCAGATTTTCCAGCCTCTGTTTCTTTATTTAAATTGGGTAAGCTTAAAATTAATGAGGCATGAAAAAACATTCGCTTTTATATGTGCTGCTGTTTTCACCTGCAGTTCTGTTCAGCCAGTCCAACTGGCAGGATACGGCAAATAAGATCAACAGCATTTTCAGCAAATGGGATAAAAAAAATACACCCGGTGCAGCTTTGTCCATCAGCAGGAACGGGCAGGTCATTTTTTCCGGCGCATGGGGCATGGCAGATCTTGAACATGATGTGGAGAATACCACACAAACCATTTTTGAAGCAGGTTCCGTTTCAAAGCAATTTACTGCTGCAGCTATTTTATTGCTTGAACAACAGGGTAAGCTTTCAATTGAGGATGACATCAGAAAATATGTTGCTGAAATGCCTGATTATGGCCACATCATAAAAATCCGGCACCTCATTAACCATACAAGCGGCCTGCGTGACTGGGGCTCCGTTGCAGCAGTTGGTGGGTGGCCACGCAGCAGCCGTGCTTACACACATGCACATGCATTGCAGATCATCTGCAGGCAACAATCGTTAAACAACAAGCCTGGCGATGAATTCATATACAGCAACTCCAATTACAACCTGATGGCCATCATTACGGAAAGGGTGAGTAAAATGAGTTTTGCAGCGTATTGCAAACAATATCTTTTCGGCCCCGCCGGTATGAAAAACACACAATGGAGAGATGATTACACGAGGATAGTAAAGAACAGGGCGGTTGCATATAGCAAAGGCTTTTCCGGCTATTATACGCTGATGCCTTTTGAAAATGTACATGGCAATGGCGGTTTGCTCACCACAACAGCTGACCTTTTATTGTGGGTTGAAAAGTACACAAAAGGAGAAATTGCAGGTAAAGATTTTTTTTATAACCAAATCAGGCAGGGTGTATTGAATAATGGTTCTGCAATTAACTATGCATCGGGCCTGTTTATTGATATATACAACAGTAAAAAAACAATTACGCATAGCGGCGCTACTGCCGGATACAGGGCCAACCTTGAATTTTATCCTGAGCTGAATTTATCCATTGCTTTATTAAGCAATGACGGCTCACTTGAACCCGTTGCCATTGCACACCAGGTGGCGGATATTTTTATCCCCCCCATCCCATCATCAGCAGCCGCAGCAACTCCGCCGGTTTACAACAAACTGAAAACCGAAGAACTGCAGCAATATGCCGGCTGGTACCGCAATACAAAAAATAACGAAGGCATAAAGCTTTTCGTAAAAGAAGGCAAACTTATCTCTGGCAATGGTATTGAACTGAATGCATTAACGCCCGGCTATTTTTCGTATAACAGGAATACTGTAAAGTTTGTAAATGAGGAATCCCGGAGCGGAGCTCATTTTATCAGCCCGTCAGGAGATACAATTTATTTTCAGAAAATGGACTCCGGCCTGACAGGTGAAAAGCTTGCTATTTATACGGGAGAATACCATAGCGAAGAAGCAGATGCAACAGTAAGCATCAGGCTTAAAGACGGCAAACTTTATTATCAGCTTGCACCATTAAATGAAGTGCTGTTAACGCCTGCTTATAAAGACGGGTTTGAAAATTATGGCAACATGATATGGTTCACAAAAAATAAAAAACAAAAAATTGAAGGGTTCAGGTTATCAGTGGGCAGGGCAAGGAATATATTCTTTAAGAAATCGGGATAACATCCTGCTTTCACCCTTTTTACTTTTTACTTCTGATTTCTTACCTCTTACTTCATCATCGCCATGGCCCTTTTTGCACTAGATAAAGAAATCTTCTTTCCCCCGGCTGATCTTGCAGAGGCTGACGGTCTGCTTGCATTAGGCGGGGATTTATCAGTTGAAAGGTTGCTGCTTGCTTACCGCAGCGGTATTTTCCCATGGTTTGAGGGAGACATCCCGCTATGGTGGAGCCCCGACCCCAGGTTTGTTTTATTTCCTGACGAATTAAAAGTAAGCAAGAGCATGAAGCAGGTGCTGAATAAAAATATTTTTGAGTTTACAACAAACAAAGCTTTTGCTGATGTAATTAAAAACTGCAAAACCCTCCCCCGTTTTGGCCAGGATGGTACCTGGATAACCGATGAGATGGAAGCCGCATATCTTGAACTGCACCGCCTTGGTTTTGCGCACAGCGCTGAAGCATGGAAAGAAGGAGAGCTTGCCGGCGGCCTGTACGGTGTAAAACTGGGCAATGCCTTTTTTGGTGAAAGCATGTTCAGCAAGGCAAGCAATGCCAGTAAGTTTGCTTTTATAAAATATGTACTGTTGCTGAAAGAACAGGGCGTTCAACTGATAGACTGCCAGGTGCACACTGAACACCTCGAAAGC
>JANRKT010000068.1:0-28469 GCA_033763355.1 Chitinophagaceae bacterium
TGAATTGTAAAAGCGGTAAAAGAATGAAAGCGGAAAACCGTGTTTTCTTTGGTTCAGAAAAAGAGGCCCTGCAAAGCGGCTACCGGCCCTGCGGGCATTGCATGAAAAAGGAATATGAACAATGGAAAAATAAAACCGCACAGTGATTGTACAATCGCTGTGCGGTAAATCCGTAAGGCCAGCAATGCTCAAAAGAAAAATTGTTCTTTTACAATTTTCCCGTCTTTTACTTCATACACAGCAATTTCGTCCATCTTTGTACGGCCCATGCCTTTCATAGTACAATCCATACCCATTGCAACTGAAAAGTGATTGCCACCAACTATTGGGGGTGTGGAATAACCACCGTGCATTTCTTCTACCATGGCTTCGAACTGCCGGCCTTTTTCCCTGATGGCGTCAAGGCCTTCTACCGATTGCAGGCCCTGTGAATGCGGTGGTTCAATGCTCACGGCATTGTCGGCATACAGCTCCTCCTGAATTTTGTTCCATTGGCCTGTTTGGGCCAGCTCATTAAAACGGCCGGCGACATCCTGTGTGGTCATTACTTGTTCTGCAATCATAGTTGTAAATTTTAAATATTAAAGGGGTGAGAAGCTACAATGTTTTTACCGGATTGTGAATTAAAAAAATATGAACACGGAAAATTCCGGGATGAAACGTCCTGTTCCGGGATATTGTACTTTTATTTATGAGCTTTTCAGAAATCTGGCAAATGTTTGTTCAAAACATTAAAGACACCAAATGGCCTGAATGGGTGAGCGCCATTACACAGGTTGCCAGCGTATGGTATGCACGAAAGAATAATGTACTGGTTTATCCAACAGGTATTGTTGGCGTATTGCTGGCTGCATATGTTTATTTTTTTATGGTGCACCCGCCATTGTATGCTGATGGTTCGCTCAATATTTATTATTTCGCCATGAGTGTATATGGATGGTACAACTGGCTGCAGAAAAAAGATGCAACACATTATACTTACCCTATCAGCTGGTGTTCAAAACCGCAACTAATTTTTGGGATCGGGTTCTTTCTTTTCTTCTGGGCGTGTATTTATTTTGTTTTGCTGAAGTTCACCAACAGCAATACGCCTGTTCTGGACTCATTGGTTTCGGCATCTGCTGTTACGGCCATGTGGTGGATGGCGAAACGTAAAATTGAAAACTGGCTCGCCTGGATTTTTTCAAACATTGTAGCAATACCCCTTAATTTTTATAAAGGGCTTATGTTGTTTACGCTGATGTATGTGTTATTTCTGGCAATGGCATGGTGGGGATATGCAGAATGGAAAAAAAGGGCCGGAAAACCAGGCTGATTTATCCCGGAAACCAATACTGCATGAAAAAGTTCACGGATCCCTGCTCATCATTTTCCTGCAAGATGATATATCCTTCTTCATTCATTCCAGCGGAGCTTCTACATACCTTTCATTCCGGGGTTCCAGGTGATGGCGCATAATCATACGGGCACAGGTATTCCAGCGCAGTATGGCATCATCATTGCCAACTGAACGAACAGCTTCTGCTTTTTCATAATGCTCCATTGCCTCGCTAAGCCATTCAAAAGCAATAAAACTACCTTCCGGTATATCTCTTTTGAGGACAGATTTACCCAGTCTTTCACAAATCAGGCCGGCATAGTAAAGCCGGTCATATTCTTCAGGAAGACGGGCAAGAAGCTTCTTTGCCTCATTTACATCAACCATCGGGGAAGAGCCGAATTCATCGGTAATTGACAGGAGAAGGATGATAATGGCTTTTTTATTTTCCGGCTCAGCTTCAAGTATATCAAAGCAGATGCTTTCGGCCATCCAGGGTTCATTGAGCAGCCTGTATCTTTCTGCTTTTTCAAGCGCCTCAGGTATGCTCGATTTTGAAATTTGTTTAAGCTTAAACATGCAATCGTTGTTTGAATGATTTATAAAATGTATGCGCTTTATAATTTTCAGTAAAGTAATTTACAAAATTTTAAAATGGTTTCCGCGTGCCTGCTGCCATTTATTGTAAACTGAAGCCCATACTTTAATTTATTTTTTTGAACGGAAAAGCCGGAAGAATTTTCTTAACGGGTCATAAAACCTGTCCACAACCCTCTCTTTCATCGGGATGATCGCATTATCGGTAATGGTGATTTCTTCCGGGCAAACTTTTGTACAACATTTGGTGATATTGCAATAACCAATACCATCCTTTTTTTTCAGGTCACTTAGGCGGTCCTCTTCATCAAGGGGGTGCATTTCAAGGGCAGCCACATAAACCAAATGCCGCGGCCCGATGAACTCATCGTGCAACTGATGCTCACGCAGCACATGGCATACATTCTGGCACAAAAAACATTCTATACACTTGCGGAATTCCTGCACCCGGTCAATATCTTCCTGCGCCATTCGCCATGTTCCGTCTTTATTATCCGGCTTTCTGGGTTTGAATTTTTTTATTTTTTTCTTTACTCTGAAATTCCACGATACATCAGTTACCAGGTCTTTAATTAATGGAAATGCTTTCATGGGTTGCAGCAGCACCGGTTTATCGAGAGAAAGGTCGCTCAGGCGTGTCATGCACATCAGTTTGGGCATTCCGTTTATTTCGGCTGAACAGGAACCACACTTGCCTGCTTTACAGTTCCACCGAACAGAAAGATCATTGGCCTGCTGCGCCTGGATGGCGTGTACAGCATCCAGTACCACCATGCCTTCTGAAGTATCAACGGAATAGCTTTCAAACTTTCCGCCAGAGGCATCTCCACGCCATATTTGAAATGTTGCTGTTGCCATTATTTCATTTCTTCAATTATTTGCTTTAAATCTGTCCGCAGCTCCTTAAGTGGTTCCTGTTTTATCTGCATTTCGCCATCGGCTCCTTTATAAATAACAAGATTAAGTTTATTGTTTTTGTCGTCCTTTCCCGGAAAGTCTTCACGAAAATGCGCACCACGGCTTTCTTTTCTCACTGTTGCCGCTTTTGTTATGGCTTCTGAAACGGTAAGCAAATTAAAAAGGTCCATAGCAGTATGCCAGCCCGCATTATATTCCCTGTTGCCGGTAACCTTTACATTTCCTGAACGATACCATAATTTTTTTAATTCCGCTGATGCCTGCAGCAGTTCTTCCTCCCGGCGTACAATACCAACCAGTTGCTGCATCATTTCCTGCAGATCGTACTGCACCTGGAAAGGGTTTTCGCCATTTGCCCGCTCAAACGGTTCAAGCGCTTTATTGACTGCAGTTGTAACCTCATCTTCATTAACAGCGCCCCATTCATTTTCTTTAGCAAATTTTGCAGCAAATTCGCCGGCTCGTTTTCCAAAAACCAGCAGGTCAGAAAGAGAATTACCTCCAAGCCTGTTAGCCCCATGCAAACCGGCAGCACATTCTCCCGCAGCAAAAAGCCCGGGTACAGTTGACATTTGCGTATCAGCATTTACACTAATGCCCCCCATCATATAATGAGTGGTTGGCCCCACTTCCATAGGCTCTTTCGTGATATCTATATCAGCAAGTTTTTTAAACTGGTGATACATGCTGGGCAATTTCTTTTTTATATGCTCAGCTGCATTGGGCATTTTCTTTTTGATCCAGGAAATATCGAGCAGCACCCCGTTATGAGGGCTGCCCCTGCCTTCTTTTATTTCACGAACAATGCACCTCGCTACATGGTCACGGGTAAGAAGCTCCGGAGGCCTTTTGGCATTGCGGTCGCCTTGTGTATATCTCCATCCCTCTTCCTCATTATCTGCTGTCTGGTTACGGTATAGTTCCGGTATATCATTAAACATAAACCGCTCGGCATTCCTGTTGAGCAGTATGCCCCCTTCGCCCCTCACACCTTCAGTAACAAGAATGCCCTGTACACTTGGCGGCCAAACCATACCGGTTGGATGAAACTGCACAAATTCCATATCCCTGAGTTCAGCGCCGGCATGATAGGCAAGTGAATGTCCGTCGCCGGTATATTCCCAGCTGTTGCTGGTAATTTTATAAGCACGTCCAATACCCCCGGTTGCTAACACAATCGCTTTTGCACGAAATATTTTAAACCTTCCCCTTTCACGGTCATACGCCAAAACGCCGGTTGCCCTGTCTCCATCTTTAAGAAGTGTTATAACGGTATATTCCATGTACACTTCAATGCCGAGATGAATACCATGATCCTGCAAGGTGCGGATCATTTCCAACCCCGTTCTGTCTCCAACATGTGCAAGGCGGGGATATTTGTGGCCGCCAAAATTTCTTTGTAAGATCAGGCCTTCCTTTGTTCTGTCAAATAAAGCTCCCCATGCTTCTAATTCTTTTACCCTGCCAGGCGCTTCTTGGGCATGCAGTTCAGCCATGCGCCAGTTGTTCAGGTACTGGCCTCCCCGCATGGTATCTGCAAAATGCACTTTCCAGTTATCTCTTTCATCTACATTGGCCATTGCCGCAGCTATACCTCCTTCTGCCATTACCGTATGGGCCTTGCCCAATAAAGATTTGCAGATCAACCCTACTGAAACCCCGTTGGCAGAAGCCTCAATGGCTGCACGGAGGCCCGCACCCCCTGCGCCAATTACAAGCACATCGTAATTATATGTATCGTAAGATGCCACGAAAAATTATCAGCCTGGTTGCGATAAAAATTTCTTCTTAACCCCCGTCACAGCATTTCCGTTTCACACCGGAGGCCTTCAATACAAATCATCAAAAAATTCTCCAGTCTGTCCACACGCCCAATGAACACAGCCGCACATAAACATCTGAAAACATAACCCAAAATAAACTCATCCATGCCCACAACATATGTTTGCGGTTCAAACAGCTTACACACATATATGCTTTCCGGCGAACCGGTGAGCCTGAAAGACGATCTATAAAACCGCCAATCAAATGTCGCAATGAATGGCATCCGAATGTATATCCGCCCAGGAGCACTACATTAACTGCCAATACAAGGGTGCCCACACCCATACCAAATGATTCCTCACCAGAAACAGGATCGGTGAACCACAAAGCTTTCCACACATCATGAGCAAGAAATAAAATAAAAAACAGTGCGATATACATAAAGTAGCGGTGAATGTTTTGTATGATCAGCGGAAAAGAATTTTCTCCCAGGTATTTTTTCCGCGGTTCTGAAACTGTGCAGGATGGCGGATCGGCCCAGAATGCTTTGTAATAAGCGCCGCGGTAATAATAACAGGTGAGCCGGAACAAACCGGGAGCCCATAATACCAGCAGCGCCGGAGACCAGTGTAATACATCGGGCCACCAGCCAGGTTTGTTTCCAAACCAGCTATGTTGTGAATCTCCAAAAAGCTCAGGTGAATACAAAGGGGAAAGATAAGGCCCGTGCCAGTAATGTTTGCCCTGCAAAGCGGCCCAGGTAACATATACAAGAAAACAGGTAAGAGCAATGAAAACAAACAACGGATATACCCACCAGGCGTCCTTCCGGTTGGTTTTGCCAAAACGATGGTGCGCACCTGTTAAGTTCATTTCAGCCATACTATTGCTTCATACAATTAAGGATGAAATTTCAACACCAGATCTTTTTCAGCGGAAAAGCAGATGATAAACCTGCTTACCGAAGTTAATTCAAAAGGGAATATGGCCAAGCGAAAAAAATATTATCGTTTATGTCGGCAGGTGTTTTGTTTGAATAGATAATAAAAAGGCGGCAACCAATTAAGGCCGCCACCTCTGACTATTAAATACTAAAAACCAACTTAGCTCAACTGATCCTGATTTCCTGTTCTTTGATTACTGCGCCGGGAATGATGGGTAAGCTTACCAGCAACACCCCATCCTCGTATTTTGCAGTAATATTATCTGCAACAATGGTTTCATCCAGCGTAAAAGTTCTAACAAAGCCGCCGCGGCTGTATTCACGGCTTATCCAGTTGAATTTGGGAAACCCTTCGGGCGGCTGGTAGGAAATGGTTAATTCATTTCCCTTTACGCCAATACTGAAGTTTTCTTTAATGCGGCCCGGGGCAAATACCAGCATTTCGTAACTGGTTTCTGTTTTGTAAATGTTTACTGCTGCCCTTTGAGCAGAACGGTAAAGCATGTGTCGCTGATTGCTTCCGTGATGAGCGCCTTTTGCGGCGCAAGACTGATTTTGATACATAGTCTTCCCTTTTTCGGTTAAATAATTATGATTACAAAAAGGAAGACGACAAGACAGGTAAAATACTTTAATGCCGCTGAATTTATTTTTGATCCTGTTCGGCAGGACCGGTTTCCCCGCTTCCCCAATCATTAAAACTTTTACCGCAGCGGCGTTTCCATTCTTCACGGAATTTTACTTTTTCTTCTTCACTCATGTTTGTCCATTTTTCTTTCCACCGGTGTGAGCTGCCACGATGGCCCTTGTCGCCACCGCCAAATCCGCCTACCAGTATGCGGCTGAGCACCAATATGCCCAAAGCCTGCCAGAAAGTGATTATACCGGCGCCTGTGGCGGGTACCAGCACGGCATTCCACAAATACATCACCACCCAGCCAAATATTGCTATTGCTGCAACCCCGATGATGATAAATAACGGGATTTTAACGGCCTTTCTCCTGATTAAGTTTTTCATTCTTTTTGTTTTAATAGTTTTTAAAATTCGTTGTATAAGAATTCCAGCCGCCGCCGCAAATGCTGTACGGCATAGCGTTTACGTGAAATAATTGTTTTCAGGTTTTCCTGCTCCTTATCTGCAATCTGCTGCAGCGTCATATCTTCCAGTTCATTCCATATAAAAACATTTCGTTGCTTTTCCGGCAGTTCATTCAGTGCATTAAATAATTCTTCCCGGTAAAGCTGGCTCAGATATTCTGTTTCGGGTGTTTTGTTATCTGCCAGCAAAACTTCCGGCAACAGGAATTCACCCTCTTCATTTTCATAACCGTAATCATCAAGCAATTCATCTTTCTTTTTTCTGTAGCGGTCGGTTATTTTATTTCTTGCCACCCGGTACAGCCACCCGCTTATGCTTTCAATATCCTCAAGCCGGGCTTGGCTGCTCAACTGGTACCATACATCCTGCAGGATGTCTTCTGCATCCTCCTCGGTTCTCACACGGCTGCGGATAAAGCCAGACAACTGTCTCCCATAATCCCTTATGGCTTCAATGATATTTTGTTTTTGCCCTGCCATGGCAGTTGACATGCAGAATGGGTTTCTGTAGCAGACGATCCGCCTTATCCTTTACTTTAAACCCATTAATATTTTTTTCCTCCTTCAAAAGGTAGAAATAATTCAGTAACAAACTATCTTTCCGCAGATGCTGAAGAAGATCGTTATTATAGGGCCGGAGTCAACCGGTAAAAGCACGTTGTGCGAACAGCTTGCACAGCATTACAATACCATGTGGTGCCCGGAGTTTGCAAGGGAATACCTGCTGAATTACGGAATGGATTATGATTATGATGACCTGCTCACCATTGCAAAAGGACAGGTGGAGTTGGAGGAGGAGCATATTCAAAAAGTCAAAAAAACAAAAAGTCAAAAAAACAAAAAACAAAAACATCATTCTTCCGGGCTTTCAGACTTACCAACTTCCCGACTTCTCTTTATTGACACCAACATGTATGTAATGAAAGTATGGTGTGAATTTGTTTTTGGCAAATGCCATCCCTGGATACTGGAGCAGATTAAAAAGAGAAAATACGACCTCTATCTGCTTTGCAACACCGACCTGCCCTGGGTAAAAGATGAGTTAAGGGAATACCCTGACCTTGAAACAAGACAGAAGCTATATCATATTTACAAAAACATTATGATCAGTCAGCCGGTTCCCTGGGTGGATATAAGCGGGGATAATGAAGAAAGATTGAAAAGAGCAGTTAAGGCAGTTGAAAAACTTATTTCTTCTTAGTTTTTTCGGGCTGAATAACCTTCAACACATCAACATCCCCTTCCAGGTTATTCATTTGCTGCAACACCCATGGATATTTCAGCGCAACAAACCTTGAAAGCGGTTTAACGGTATATCTTTTGGGATTAGGCAGGCTTGCAGCAAGCATAGCAGCTTCTGCCCTGCTGAGTTTTGCAGCAGGTTTTTTAAAATATGTTCTTGCAGCAGCCTCCACGCCAAAAACGCCTTTTCCTGTTTCTGCTACATTCAGGTACATTTCAAGTATGCGTTCCTTGCTCCAAAGCAGTTCAATCATAAATGTAAAATATACTTCAAGTGCTTTGCGCAGCCAGCTCCTGCCCTGCCATAAAAAAACATTTTTTGCTACCTGCTGGCTGATGGTGGATGCGCCGCGTATCCTGCCCGGTTTTCTTTTGTTGTAAGCCATTGCTTTTTCAATGCTCTTCCAGTCAAAACCATTGTGGTCGGGAAACAACTGGTCTTCTGCAGAAATAACAGCCAGTTTAATATTGGCCGACATTTCATCGTTGTTTACATAATCTCTTTTTAAACCATTCCCGCTTACCCAGCTTGTAAGCTGGGTAATTGTAACGGGCGGGTCTATCCATTTTAATAGGATAAGATAAATAAGATGAAAAATAAAAAGGTATAAAAACAGCTTTTTAAGAAAGCGCCATGTTTTGCCCAACAGATTGCTCACAGTAAACTCGGGGTATATTAATAAAAAGCCACAAAATACAAATTTGATGCAATCAGCCCTTTACTTTCATGTATTGCAGTTTATATTTTCTGCCCACTACAAACATTTTCCTCCTCAGCTTTTTCATTACAAAGCCGGTTGCGGCCACAGTGCCGGCAATGGCCATGGTTTTGCCATCAACTTTGTCTTTCAGGTAGGCGGCGTTAAATAAATGTAATGCTGCATAGGCCACACCACCGAGCATAAATATGGTTCCGTCCCGCACAAATTCAAACGACTGCCGGTCTTTGGGCACGGCATAAATTTCGTTGTGATGGTAGCGGCTGAAGTAAGCGGCTACAGTATCCTGCACACGGGTGCCCCATTGATTGGGTAACATCCGTATGTCATAATAAGTCAGGTATATGGTATCTTTTTCAATCTTCCTTATCATTCCGCTGATTTCATTTCCTGAAGGAGTAAAGAAACGTATATATATACCGCTGTAAAGGCTTTTTACGGTACGGCCGTTTTTCTTTTTTATAACAATAAAATCAGACTGTGAAAAAAGGAGCTTATTGAATAACAGGATGCAGGTTAAAAGTATCAGTTTCGGCATGGTACTGAAAGATAAGGAGGCTGGCCCTGTGTACAGCCAAAGAATTGGTTAAAAAACCCTGAATTAGTGTATTTGCTCTTTGAAAAAAATAACACCATACAATAGTGCAAGCCCGAAGATGATTAAAATACTGCCCGAAATTTTATTGATAATAGAGATGTTATGAACAGTAAGGCGCTGCCTGATTTTACCGGCCATCATTACCTTAAGCACGTCTGCAAGAATATTGATGCCGAGACACACAGAGAAAATAATAATACGCTGCAACATGGTATGTGTTGCCGCAAACGCAGTTGCATTAATCAGCCAGAATACCATTACACTCGGGTTGAGCGTATTGATGAAAAACCCGGAAAGAAAAATTTTTGCAAAGTCGCTCCTGCTGAACCTTATCAGGTTCCCTTCATCATCAGTTTTAAGCATTACTTTTTTAAAGAAAACAAAATAAATACCCATGGCGATGAGGAACCCGCTGCCGATATAGCCTATCAGTGTTTTAAATTCCAGCAATGTGGTTACCAGTTCGGTAAATGTATTGCTCAGCACCACCAGGAAAACATCGCTTACCCACACCCCGGCTACAAAACTAAAACCACCCCTGTGGCCGTTGTTGAGGCTTTGCTTGATGATGGTAAAAATAACCGGCCCGACAGATAAAGCCAGTATAAAGCCAATGCCGAGCCCTTTCAGTACAGCCTCTGTCATTAAATGTAGTTTACCGCTTACAGGAAAATGAAATAATTACCGAAAATAAAAACCGCTTACAACACTTTCAATTTTATTTGACGGGATGCGGCTTTAAGCGGTTACAGGAAGAAAATTTATTTACACCCTTGCCAGTTTGGGCGAAGAGAGGAATTTCTGCCAGTCGTCCAGTATTTTTCCTTTTAATACACGGGGAAACTTATGCTGGCCGCCTACTTTACCTTTTTGTTTCATAAATTCCATAAACTGCCTTTCGGGCAATACATCAAGCAGCACTTCTTTTAATGCACTTTTTCTTTCCACTGCATAATCATCATTCAGGTGTTTCAGGTGGCCGTCTATTTTTTGCCGCAGTGTTTCTGCATTTACCCTGTCGTCGCAGGCCACGAACCAATGGTGTGCAAAAAAGGAACCATACGGTATGCCGGCTACGGTAAATTCGGGGATGCTGATGTTAAGCTCTTCACCGGCCAGTTGCACGGCCTTGTTCATGTTATCAACACTCAGGTGTTCGCCAACAAGGCTCAGGAAATGTTTGGTCCGCCCGGTTATTATAATTTCACAGCGTTCTTTGTCTGTAAACCTTATTGTATCGCCAATGAGGTAACGCCATGCACCCGCAGAAGTACTGAGCAATAAAGCATAATCTTTACCTTCTTCTACTTCATGAATCATCAATGCTTCAGGTTTTTCAACCATGTTGCCGTCTGCATCAAAATTTTCATCATCAAACGGAACGAACTCAAGAAAGATGTGTTCGTTGGTAACCAGCCTCATGCCTTTTGCATGCTGCCTGTCCTGGTAAGCAATAAAACCTTCGGAGGCAAGATAGGTTTCAATATAAGTGAGTGGTTTGGCAAGCAGTTTTTCAAACCCCTTTTTATACGGCTCAAAAGCCACGCCACCGTGAACATAAAAAGCAAGGTTGGGCCATATTTCATGTATGTTATTGAGTTTGTATTTTTCAATCACCATTTCCATGCACATCTGTATCCATGCAGGAACACCCACCACGAAGCCAATGTCCCAGTTGGGGGCCTGTTCAACAATTTCAGCCAGTTTTTTATTCCAGTCTTTTGTTTTGGCGATTTTTTTACCTGGTTTATAAAACGGAGAAAACCAGAAAGGGGCTTTTTTTGCGGAGATGCCGCTCAGGTCGCCTGCATAATAACCGGGGCCTTTCTGCAGGTCGGTACTGCCGCCC
Organism: Chitinophagaceae bacterium; assembly: GCA_033763355.1. GTDB lineage: Bacteria > Bacteroidota > Bacteroidia > Chitinophagales > Chitinophagaceae > JANRKT01. The sequence goes on from JANRKT010000068.1 coordinate 11,047, forward strand.
AGCATCAGCCATCCTTTACCTACAGATTTCCATGGTATATCTTCATAGGTGCGGAGTGTAAGCAGGTGCTTAATCATCACTATCCTGTTGCCCTTTACCAGGTCGTTCGTAATGGGTATGTATTTGCTTGCTGATTCTGATGTGCCGGAACTCAATGCAAAATATTTGATCTTGTCTGGCCAGCATACATCGGGTATGCCTTCAAGTGTGCGGTGCCACCATTCTTTGTAAATTTTATTGTAATCGTAAGTAGGCACCAGTTCCTGGAATTTTTTTCCGGGGTGCTTGCTTAAAAGTATTTCATCAAAAAGATATTTCTGGCCGAACTCTGTGAACTTTGCCTTCTTTAATAATTTTTTTAAAACCCTTAGCTGCTGCCTGCGTGGTGAATTGGCCGGGAGCTTAAGGGCTTTTGCAATTGTTTTCGGGAGATGGAGTTCGATGATTGACATTAAGGGTTGCTGTTACATTTTACAAATTTAAGGTTCTTTGTTCCTGTTTGCACCTAAATTTCTGTATCCTTTCCACAATAAGAAAAGGTCTTTTTCAGGCGAGTAATCCACTGCATACCAGTAATCAAGCTGATAAATGCTGTCTTCTGCAGCTTTGTTAACAGTTATTGGCAATCCGTTGCAGCCAATTATCCCGTGCTTTAGGGGCGGCAGATTGTTTTTTGCTGTACTGTATCCAATCCATGTTTTACTTCCTGCCAGTACACTGAAGCAATTTAAAATAAACCGCCAGGGATTTTTTATAAAAAAGAGATGCAAAGGAAATGTAATGATAAGCAATAATGCCGAGCAGGCATCAATTAACCTTTTTATACGCCTGTTAAAAGGTTGTGATAACCGGAACGTTTTTTCATGTGTTACGGCAATACCAGACCTGTTCCTGGAATCGCTTCCGATAATGCCGGAAGAACAATCAGAAAAAATCCTTATCCTTACCTGTTCGGGTAATTGCTGCACCACTTCAATTATCTTTTTATAACTCAGTTCGCCTTCGCAAAAAATAATTTCTTTGGCGGGAACAGTTTGTAAATATGAATTCAGTTTTGTTAATGCCGTTACAGCCATCAGCCCGTCATCTGAAACAGCCACTCTGCCCATTACCCGTTCCTGCAATCCTGAATTTTCCATAAGCTGAGTAACCTTGCTGTATTCTGCAGCGGTGCCCGCCACAAGTGTTTGCAGGTTTTCATCTTCTTCATATCCTTCAATGATGTTCCACTTGTTAAACAGCCGGCGGGTTACGCTTAAAAGCAGCCACGCAGAAACAGATCCCATTAAAAGTATGGCCCTTGAAAACCGGTATTTCTCAGGCAGCAATGAGTACACCGCAAGCACAACAACCCCCGCAATCATTGTTGAACGAATTAACCTGCCACGACGGTATTGTTTATCGTACAAACCGGCATAATAGGCCGCAACGAGATAGATAACAGTGAACACGGGCAATGCAATGGTTAAAAGGCCTACAGAATAACTGATATCGGGCCTTACAAATTTGTTCCAGAAAGTTTTGGCCAGCCAGAAACACAACAGAATAAGCAATGCATCAATAAGCGGAAGGCTGATCTTTTGTAAAAAGTTCCCCAGTGCAGAAAATGTGGCCCTTATCCAGATGGCAGTTGATATAAAAAAATGAAACAAACCCGCTTTGGCCCCACGGTAATGTTTTTTTACAAAGATGTTCATTGCAGTATAAAACATCCGCACATAGTTGAGGGAACCCTTTCTTGTGCTTTCACCTTTAAAATGGATGATGCTGCTTTCAGCAAAATAGAAATTTTTATACCTCCCGTCTGTGGCGGAACAGGCCGCTTTCTGTACCCGGTAACTCAAATCAATATCTTCTCCATACATGAAAAAACTTTCATCAAAGCCGCCCGTTTGTTTTAATACGGATTGTTTCACCATCATAAATGCGCCTGCCAGCACATCCACTTCATGGTTCTGCATGGCATCAAGATGGCCGAGATGGTATTTTGCAAATACTTTTGAGCGGGGAAATAACCCGGACAGCCCGATGAGTTTAAAAAATGAAGTGGACGGCGAAGGGAATGCCCGTTTGCTTTCTTTTAAAAATTTTCCTGAACCATCCACCATGCGTATCCCCAATGCACCGGCTTCAGGATGCGATGAAAGAAATGCAATACATTTTTCAAAACAATCTTCGGGAACAATGGTATCGGGGTTGATAAATAAAACAAATTCACCCGTTGCCTCCTGCAGCGCCTGGTTATTGGCTTTGGCAAAACCCGCATTTTGTTTGTTCCATATAAATTTTACCCAGGGGAACTTAGATGGCAAATATTCTTCGCTTCCGTCTGTTGAAGCATTGTCAACCACAAAAACTTCTGCATCCATTCCTGCAATGGCTTTCTTAACCGAGCAAAGGCACTGCTCCAGGAAATACCTTACATTGTAATTAACTATAATAACGGACAAACGCATAAATACGGGTGAAAAATACAAAAGCATGGGCAAACCGGGCCGAATAAAAAATTCAGGAACTTTGCGCTCTATAAACCTGACTGGTTTTGTTACCCACGGGCAGTACTTTTAAACTGCCAACCCGAACCGGAGTTTATTATAATCATGAATGTATAAATTTAACCAGTTAATATGCAAATAAGAAAATTGGGTTCACAGGGATTAACCGCATCCCAAATGGGCCTCGGCTGTATGGGCATGAGTGAATTTTATGGCCCGCATGATGATGCCGGATCTATTAAAACCATCCACCGTGCACTGGAACTGGGCATTAATTTTCTTGATACCGCAGATGCTTACGGGCCATATGCCAATGAAGAACTGGTGGGTAAAGCCATTAAAGGCAGGAGGGACAAATTTACCCTTGCCACAAAGTTTGGTTTTGTAAGAAGCGCAACAGATGCACAATGGCGGGGCATCAGCGGCAAACCGGAATATGTAAAATCTGCCTGCGAAGCAAGTTTAAAAAGGCTTCAGGTGGATAGCATTGATTTGTATTACCAGCACCGGGTTGACCCGGAAGTGCCCATTGAAGAAACTGTTGGCGCTATGGCCGCATTGGTAAAAGAAGGAAAGATCAAAGCAATCGGTTTGTCAGAAGTTTCCATTAACAGTTTAAAAAGGGCACATGCTGTTCATCCTGTTTCTGCAGTGCAAAGCGAATACTCTTTATGGAGCCGCGAACCGGAAGATGGCATGTTACATACCTGTAAAGAAATGGGTATAGCATTTGTTGCATACAGCCCTTTGGGAAGGGGATTTTTAACCGGCCAGATAAAAAAATATGAAGACCTTGCCGCAGATGACTGGCGCCGCAATGCACCCCGTTTTCAGGGAGAAAATTTTGAGAAGAACCTTTTACTGGTTGAAAAGATTGAAGAGCTGGCTAAGCAAAAAAATTGTACCGCATCTCAGCTGGCATTGGCATGGGTAATGGCACAGGGGCACCACATCTTCCCCATTCCCGGCACCAAACGGGTAACATACCTTCAAGAAAATGCAGCAGCATTAAATGTAAAACTCAGCACAGCAGATTTTGAACAGATCAATGCCATAGCGCCTGCCGGAATTGCTTCTGGTACAAGATATACAGAAGGGGGTATGAAACTGGTGAACAGGTAAACAAAGTCTGTTAAAGGTTACGCGATTCAGCCTGCAGAAACGAGAACATTACATGTTTTTAAGTGACGCTGAATACCCCGTTCTGATTACCTTTGCCGCATGTTAAAAACAACCTTGTTGCGTGCAGCAGATGAAGCTGCAAAAGTTATCTATCAGCAATTCAACAGTTCCTTCAAAGTATCCAATAAAGAAGGCATCAACGACCTGGTAACCGAAGTGGACCATGCCGCAGAAAAAGTAATTCTTGATGTCATCAAAAAAGAATTTCCCGACCATTTTATCCTCAGTGAAGAAGCCGGCGAAATAAAGATGGACTCATCCTACAAATGGATCATTGACCCCATTGACGGAACAGTGAACTTTGCAAACGGCATACCCATCTGCTGCACCAGTATAGCTGTTGAGCACGATGGTAAAATGATACTTGGCGCCATTTTCAATCCTTTTATGAATGAAAATTATGTTGCAGAAAAAGGAAAAGGGGCAACATTAAACGACAAGCCCATCCGCGTAAGCGAAAAAACAGAAGTAATCAAATCCTGTCTTGTTACCGGGTTCCCTTATACTTATCTCGATCATCCCAACGGGCCATTGCAGGTATTCGGCAGGCTGATACGAAAAGGTATCCCAGTAAGAAGGTTGGGTTCAGCTGCTGTTGATTTGTGCTGGGTGGCTGCCGGCCGCTTTGATGGTTTTTACGAACACAAACTGAATGCATGGGACAGCGCTGCAGGTTTTTTAATGGTTGAAGAAGCCGGAGGAAAGGTTACTGATTTTGAAGGAAATTATTATTCGCCTTACCAACCCCATATATTGGCCACCAACGGAAAGATACATGATGAACTGCTGAAGTGGGTTAATGATGAAATATGAAAGTACGATGTGGGGTGTACGATGTACGCCATGTCTTTTAAAAAAGATCCACTGAGATAAAAGATTTATATGGATTCGGAAGAAATGAAGAGAAGGACAAAAATGTTCGCAATTAATGTTGCTATGCTTACACAAAAATTGCCTGATACTCTTATCAACAAAATATATAAGGGCCAGATAATCCGTTCCAGCAGTTCAACCGGGGCTAATTACAGGGCTTCAAGGAGGGCAAAATCAAAACCTGATTTTATTAATAAATTAAAAATCGTAGAAGAGGAACTTGATGAAAGTTTATTTTTCCTGGAATTACTGAGTACTTTCAACGACCCCCTTAAACCTGAAATTGACCTTCTTTATAATGAGGGCGAAACCCTTTTGAAAATTATTGTTGCATCAATAGTATCTTCAAGATAAAACAAGTCGTACACCGTATATCAAACATCGTACAATGAATGATTCCCGTACAGAGATCTCTTCCCTCGGCGAGTTTGGGCTGATCCACCACCTTACCAAAAATATAGAATTGCAGAATGCATCATCTGTTGTTGGAGTGGGAGATGATGCTGCCGTGATTGACCATTTTGGCAAACAAACCGTTATTACCACAGACCTGCTGATTGAAGGGATACATTTTGACCTGATCTATACGCCGCTTAAGCACCTCGGCTATAAAAGCGTGGTGGTAAACCTGAGCGATATATATGCAATGAATGCAACGCCAACACAAATCATTCTCAGCATCGGCATCAGCAACCGGTTCAGCGTGGAAGCGCTGGATGAATTTTATGAAGGCGTTTATGCAGCCTGTGAAGAATACGGTGTTGACCTTGTTGGCGGCGATACTTCTTCTTCTCAAAAAGGATTTATTGTTTCTGCTACAGCCATTGGCGAGGTGGCTGCGGATAAAGTGGTAAAAAGAAGTACGGCAAAAAAAGGCGACCTGCTTTGCTGCAGCGGTTATCTTGGCGCTGCCTATATTGGTTTGTTGTTCCTGGAAAGGGAAAAGAAGATTTATCTTGAAAGCCCGCAGGTGCAGCCTGATCTTGAAGGCGAATCTTATGTCATCGGCCGGTTATTAAAACCCGAAGCAAGAAAGGATATCATTCAGTTTTTTGAACAGAACAATATCCTTCCTACCGCCATGATGGACATCAGCGATGGTTTAAGCTCGGAGATCCTGCACATTTGCGAAAAGAGCGGAGTGGGATGTTTGCTGTACGAAGAAAAGATACCTGTCTCAGAAGAAACCAAAATGGCGGCATTTAAATTTGAGTTTGACCCCACCGCCTGCGCCTTAAGCGGCGGTGAAGACTATGAACTGCTCTTTACCATAAGGCAGGGGGATTATGACAAAATTGCGCTGAACGATCAAATCAGTGTAATTGGTTACATGACGGAAGCGGACAAAGGGGCGAAAGTAATTACGAAAGGGGGCAACACATACAATATCACAGCCCAGGGCTGGAATGCTTTTAAACAATAATTATCTTCCGTATTCGTAAGAATGGTAAGACACATGATTAAAAGGACAGGTTTTGCAAAAGATTGCTGAGGAAATCAAACAAACCGGAAAAAACCTGCAGGTTTAATGTTATAAATATGAAGGCTCCTGCAAACACCCATATCATCCATTCGCTCCTCCTCTTTTTTTTGCCCATGTTGCTTTTATGCAGTTGCAGCAACAAAATTTTACCGTCGGGACCGCAAAAATACCCGCCGGATCAATTGCGTGAAGACTATGGTTTGCTCCGTGATGTGCTGGAAAAATTTCATCCATCCTTATACTGGTACACCCCCAAAGACAGCATGGATTATTTTTTTGATGAGTACCATAAAGCCATCACTGATTCCATGACTGAACAGGTATTTGGTTTTAAAATACTCGGGCCATTAACTACCAAGATCCGCTGCGGCCATACTTCTTTTTTGTTTTCAAAAGGCTACAGCCGCTACCTTGCCTTGCGGAGGCTGCCATCCTTTCCGCTGCACCTTAAAATATGGGGCGACACCATGATGGTAACTGCAAACCTTAACAGGAAAGACCCTATATTTAAACGCGGCGCAATTATTAAAAGCATTAACGGGTTAAGTGCAAAACAACTTTCTGATTATTTATTTGAATACCTGCCTACCGATGGTTATTCGGAAAACATCAATTACATCAGGCTAAGCGGCGCATTTCCCTATTACCACAGGAATATCATGGGGCTCAGCAGGGAATACAAAGTTGCTTACCTCGACAGCAATTTTACAGAACGGATGGCTACATTACCGGCGTATCATCCTGCAGCAGATACTTTAAATACTTTAACGGTTACACAGGTTAGCCGTCCCGGTAAAAGAGAAAGAAAAAAAATCAGGCTGCAGAATTTCCGGTCACTGAAAATTGATTCGTTAAATAAGCTGGCTGTACTTGAGGTAAACTCTTTTGATGATGGCGGCCGGTTGAAAAAATTTTTCAGGAAATCATTTAAAAAAATAAAGAAAAACAACACCCCCAATCTTGTAATTGATATAAGGAGCAACGGCGGAGGAAAAGTAAACAACTATGCCCACCTGGCCCGTTACATCCGCAATACGCCTTTTAAAGTAGCCGATACGGCTGCTGCAGTGCGGAAACATTTCGGCGGTTACGGAAAATATTTTCAGATGCGTTTTCTCAATTCACTTGCCCTTTTCTTTTTTGCCCGTAAGCAGGATGATGGCCGATATCATTTCCGGTATTGGGAAAAACACAGCTTCCGTCCGAAGAAAAAGTTATTGTTTGGGGGCAATGTGTATGTGCTTATAAACGGGCCAACATTTTCGGCAGGCACTTTGTTTGCGCATACGGTTAAAGGGCAAAAGAATGTTACATTGGTTGGTGAAGAAACCGGCGGCGGCTGGCACGGCAACAACGGGTTGATGATACCTTATATCACCTTACCCAATACAAAGTTGCGTGTACGCATGCCCCTGTTCCGTTTGGTACAGCACAATGCCCCGCCCAAAGATGGAAGGGGTGTATTACCCGACATTCATGTGCCCCCTACTTATGAAGCGGTTAAAAAAGGAATTGATTTGAAGATGGAAAAGGTGAGGGAGATGATCATGCGGGGAATGTGAAATAAAAAAGGGGAGTGAGTTTTTGGGGTTGCTTTGCTGCTGACATTTTTTTTAAATATTTTATATGGTCAGGCTTTATTAGTTTTTGATAAAACAAATCTTTTTATGCTATTAACCCCCGCAAGCTTTGCTCCATTCACCATTTTCAGGGATAGTAATGTAGCCGTGAGGGCCTATCTTTGTTGGTAACCTTCACATTTGCCGTGAGAAAATTTGTATTGCATGCCATCTTTGGCATAATATCTTTTTCAGTCTTTTCTCAAAAAAAGAACAGTTCTTACCAGTTGCATATACGGCAAACTGTTTCCGCTATAAAAATTGACGGGGTAATGGATGAGGCAGGCTGGCTGCAGGCAGAAACCGCAACCAACTTCTACATGGTGCTCCCGATGGATACCAGTTATGCCCGGGTACGCACCGAAGTAAAGATGACGTATGATGAACAGCAGCTTTATCTTATTGTAATCAGCCACCATGCCCGGCCCGGTCCTTATATGGTAGAATCATTGCGCCGGGATTTTAGTTTCGGCAAAAATGATAATTTCCTGCTGTTCATGGATCCGTTTGATGACCAAACCAACGGTTTTTCTTTCGGCGCCAATGCGGCAGGCGCCCAGTGGGACGGTTTAATGTATGAAGGGGGAAAGGTTGACCTGAGCTGGGATAATAAATGGAACTCCGTTGTGAAGAATTATGATGACAAATGGATATTTGAAGCTGCCATCCCGTTTAAAACCATACGGTACAAGAAAGGCATTACACAATGGGGTATTAATTTCAGCCGGCTTGACCTGAAAATGTCGGAGAAATCAAGCTGGGCTCCGGTGCCCCGGCAGTTTCCCACTGCTTCACTCGCCTACACCGGAACGTTAGTATGGGATAAACCGCCGCCGGATGCCGGCTCAAATATTTCAGTTATTCCTTATGTGCTGGGCGGCATTACGAAAGACTATAAAAATAAGAAACCAACTGATTACCGCGCTGACGCAGGTGTGGATGCAAAAATTGCAGTTACTTCTTCATTGAACCTCGATCTTACTGTTAACCCGGATTTTTCGCAGGTGGAAGTGGACAGGCAGGTTACCAATCTTGACCGGTTTGAATTGTTCTTCCCGGAACGACGCCAGTTCTTTTTAGAAAATGCCGATCTGTTTTCCAATTTTGGTTACAGCACCATCAGGCCATTCTTTTCACGCAGGATAGGTTTGGGCGTACCCATACATTTTGGCGCAAGGCTCAGCGGTAAATTAGATAAGAACTGGCGAATAGGCATAATGGATATGCAAACCGGCAAAGTAAATGAAACCGGGTTGCCTTCACAAAATTTTGCAGTAATCGGTTTGCAGCGCAGGGTATTCAGCCGCTCCAATATCGGGTTTCTTTTTGTCAACAAACAATCGCTGGGCTATGAACCGGGTAAAGATTCCACGAAACCGGTTTATAGTGCTTACAACAGGAATATAGGTTTGGAATACAACCTTGCTTCATCCAATAACCTGTGGACCGGTAAAGCTTTGCTGATGAAATCATTCAGCCCCGGCAAACCAGGAAGGGATTTTGTTCACGCCGCCAACCTGCAATATGCCAGCCGTAAATGGATCATTGCATGGCAGCACGAATACGTGGGCAGCAATTATAATGCAGAAACGGGTTATGTACCCCGTAAAAATTTTATTAAGATCAACCCGCTTATCGGCAGAAATTTCTTTGCTAAAAAAGGCACTATATTAAGCCACGGCATCCGTGCAAGCTCAACTTATTTCTTTAATCAGTCATTTAAACATACCGATAACGAATCCTTCCTGGCTTATATCATTACTTTCCGCAATCAAAGCACACTTACTTTATGGACGGCGCATAACTATGTAAAACTGCTGCAGCCGTTTGACCCCACCAATTCAGGAAAAGACAGCCTGCTTACAGGAACGGAACACAGGTGGAAAGCATTTGGATCGGAATATTTTTCAAAACCACAGAGTTTGTTCACTTATTCTTTTACCACACGTTATGGCGGTTATTATGCAGATGGCAAACGATTAAATTTAACTGCCGAACTGGGTTACCGTTTCCAGCCTTATGTGAGCATTACAGTAAGCTCAAGTTATAATAACATCAATTTACCCAGGCCATGGGGTATTAATAATTTCTGGCTCATCGGGCCAAGAATTGATGTGACCATGACGAACAAATTATACTTCACCACATTTCTTCAATACAACGACCAGCAAAAAAATGTAAACCTCAATACACGTTTGCAGTGGCGTTACCGCCCGGCATCCGACCTCTTCCTTGTTTATACCGACAATTATCTGCCTGCGCCATTTGCTGTAAAGAACAGGGCGCTGGTTTTAAAATTCACTTACTGGTGGAATATGTAAAGAATCACCTTTCGCTGCTATTGCATTAACCGGGAATGAACGGTATTAATTTGATTATCTTTAGCTGAGATAATGATAAAATCAACAACAGCCGGATCAAAACAATATCCCTTATGGAAAAGAAAGACGAGCTAAGACTGGCCATACTGATAGATGCAGACAATGTGCCTTCTTCCAACATCAAAGGCATGATAGAGGAAGTGGCCAAGTACGGCAACCCTACATTTAAAAGAATTTACGGGGACTGGACCAAACCAACAGTAGCCCGCTGGAAGACCCTGCTGCTTGAAAATGCCATCACACCCATTCAGCAATACAGTTATACCACAGGTAAAAATTCAACTGACTCTGCAATGATAATTGATGCGATGGATATTTTATATACCGGCAGGGTGGATGGGTTTTGCCTCGTATCAAGCGACAGTGATTTTACAAGGCTGGCCACACGTTTAAGGGAAGCAGGTATGAAAGTAATTGGCATGGGTGAAAAGAAAACACCTGCTCCGTTTATTTCAGCCTGCGATAAATTTATTTATGTAGAGATACTGGATGTTACAGTTGAAGAAGAAAACGGTGAGGGCAAAAAGAAAGCGCCGCACCAAAAAGCTGCAACCATCCAAAAACTAAACAAAGAAATCATCCATTTGATGGAAACCACTGTGAATGATGTGGCCGACGAATCCGGCTGGGCTTTTTTGGGAGAGGTAGGCGCTTTGTTACTGAAGAAGCAGCCTGATTTTGATCCCCGTAATTACGGGTACAGGAAATTGCTGCCGCTTATTAAAAGCACCGGCCGCTTTGAAGTAGATGCCCGGCAAACTGACCGGGGGAATATAAAACTGGTGTATGTAAAAGCAAAACGCTGAGGCGCTGCCTGTACAACCCTGCGAAAGTTTTTTGCGTCATACATACTGTAAAAATTTATCTGAAAAGCATTTTTTGAAAAAATGAACAAACAACAAACTTCTTTAATTTTCTGTATCCTGATGGACGTAATTGGATATGCCACTTACGCTGTTCCTGTTCTGGGAGAGTTTGGTGATGCGATCTGGGCTCCTGTTTCCGCTTTTATTTTCTTCAGGACATTTGGCGGATGGAAAGGGGCTTTTGGCGGGGTATTTAACTTTTTTGAGGAGTTGTTACCGTGGACAGACTTTATTCCGACATTCACCATCATGTGGTTTATGCAAAGGGCGGGAAGCAAAAGCAAAATCACTACTCCGGTAAAGATTCAATAACAAATATGAACCTTTACCTGGCAAAATACCGTTGAGGTTTATTCAGACAAACTGAGTATGGAGACCTGCTGCAATGAAAGGTGCGGCAGGTCTTTTTATCCCGCAACAAACCTGTATCCCACTCCTTTAATGGTAATAATTTCAAGCGAGGGATCTTCTTTTAAATAACTGCGCAGTTTGGTAATGTACACATCCAGGTTTCTTGAATTGAAAAAAGAATCATTGCCCCAGAGCATGTTCAAAACATCTTTCCGGTCTATAATTCTTTCTTTGTTAGCAAACAAAAGTTTCAGCAACTCACTTTCCCGGAATGACAATTTGCGCTCTTCATTGCCGTCATGCAGAGTCTGCCGGTTGAGCTGAAAAGTATATTTTCCCATCTTTACCACATCCCCGGAAATTTTATTGTCAGGCTCCTTCTTGCTCCGCAAGGCATTCTGGATCCTTACAATCAGTTCTTCCATACTGAAAGGTTTGCGGATATAATCGTTTCCGCCGGTGGAAAAACCTTTTACCACATCTTCGGTTTGCGTTTTGGCGGTAAGAAAAATAATGGGGATAAAAGGGTTAATGCGCCTGATGTCTTCAGCTATTTCAAAGCCGTCTTTATTAGGCAGCATTATATCCAGTACACAAATATCCGGCTGGTTTTTTTTAAAAAGCGTAAGCACCTTTGCACCGTCTGCTTCCATTGCTACTTCAAAGCCGCGGCTTTCAAGGCTTTCTTTTACAATTTTTCCCAGGAAGAGTTCATCTTCTACATACAATACTTTTGTCTTACTCACGCTGTTTGCCTTTTAGTATTGAATCAACATTAATTCTTATCCTGTATATTTTACGCTTCTCATCAAACTGTATTACATCAGCTTCTTTCCGGGGCATTTTGATTATAAAAGTTGCGCCTTTATCCACGTCACTTTCCACATCTACAAAACCCATGTGCCGCTTTATAATTTCAGATAAATAACTCAACCCCAATCCATATCCCTTCACATTATGTGTATTGCCTGACGGCACACGAAAAAATTTATCAAAAATTTTCCATTTATATTCTTTCGGAATACCTATACCATTATCACTCACTTTCAGCTCAATAATATCGTTAGGCAAAGCTGAAAGCGATATCTCAATAGCAGGATTTCCTTTGCTGTACTTTAATGCATTATCCAGCAGGTTGTAAATAACACTGGTGATGTGCAGCCTGTCTGCCTCTATCATAAAATTATCACCAATCGCTTTTATATTTACAACCGCGTTATTCTTTTCAAACTGGAGCTTCATGGTATTTGTTACCTCATTCACCAATTCAAGGATATCAAAATTTTCTTTGCGCAGTTCCAGTTCTTTCTTTTCAAACATCGAAAGCTTAAGCACCTTATCAACCAGCAGACCCAGCCTTTGTAATTCAGCAGCAGAAATATCCAGGTATTCCTTTGTTCTTTCCGGGCTTTGGATGCCGCCAAAATTCCTCAGGGCCTCTATGGCAACATTCACAGTAGCAATTGGCGTTTTCAGTTCGTGGGTCATATTGCTGATAAAATCATTCTTTAATTCAGACAATTTTTTTTGCTGCAGCAGGTTGCGGTACAATAATACAAATGACAATATGGTAACCCCTACAAGAAATAATGAAAACAATAAAGGAGTGGTAATTTTTTTCAACAGGTAAGGAAAAGTGTTTTCCAGTTGCAGGCGGTAGGTAATGGGGTGGGCAAAACCTATTGTTACTTCATTCATGCCCGAAAACGAGAGTTTATCTTCTTTTTCATTTACACTGAAAGAAACCTGCAGGTCTTCGGTTTCAGCCCTGGCGCTATCAAGCCGTATAATGCGGAAAGGTATTTTCATTTTTTCTTCAGCAAATGATTTTTCAACAGCCTGTTTTATTTCAGTTACCTGAAGTGAATCCTGCAATGAATCTATGCCGTATAAAACCCGCAAGATGCCTTCACCCGGCCTTTGCAAGCCAGGAACCGAATCAGCCCGATAGGCAAGGGATGTTTTGTCAAGTGTTACAACCATACCGGTACGGGGCCTTTGTATTTCCGGCAGGGAATCTTTTAATTTTTTACCCATTACATTAACCAGGTTAACTATTTGTTCACCGGGTGCTGTATGAATATTCACCGGCTTGCCATTTCTTACTTCTATCCTCACTTTCTTATCCCGTATTGAATCATTCCAGAAATGCAGGTCGAGCTTTTTTGCCTGCAGGTCCAAAACAGTTGTGCGAAAAACAATACCTGTTTTTCCTTCCAGAATCCTTTTCTCCCGGGCATAGTTATTCTTCATCCAGTACAGCTGGAAGCCTGCAATCACCAGTATGGTAATGATCATTAATGCGGCGAGCCCTTTCAGTTTATTCATGTCTGAAGAATCCAATACAAATGTAGAAGTTTACCCACTGACCTGTTTTGTTTGTTAACCTAAATTAACCTTAATGCAAGGGCTGTTAACCTGCATAGGCGCTACATCATTTTAGCTTTGGAAAAAATAATTACCATGAAGAAAATAATGTTGTCCTGCACTGCACTGATGGCCGGGTTAATTATACATGCCCAGACCAAAGAAGGCAGAATTGTTTATGAACGTACCACACAGATGCAGATACGTATTGCCGATGACAATCCCGCTTTACAAAACATGATTCCCAAAGAAAGAAAAGACAGGTTTGAACTGTTATTTGGCAACAACCAGTCGCTATGGAAGCCTGTTGAAGAAGATGCGGCAGACCAGGGTGAGTGGAGCGGCAATGGAATGCAGATACGTATTATGGCGCCGGGCAGCGAAGACATTACCTACCACAATTTTGCCGCAACACGTAAAGTGGAACTAAGGGAACTGGCGGCTAAAAAATATATTCTTGAGGACAGCATCCGCTCTATGAACTGGAAGCTAAGCGGCGAAAGTAAAAAAATTTTAAACTACGATTGCTTTAAAGCAACTGCGCAGCGCATTGCCAAACGCACGATGGTAAACATGGACAACGGAAAAATGGAAAGAAAAGAAGTGGAAGACACCATGAATATTACTGCCTGGTTTACCAATGCCATACCGGTTTCAGCAGGGCCTGACCAATACCAGGGCCAGTTACCGGGAATGATACTGGAAGTGGATGTAAACAACGGAAGAACAACTATTAAAGCAATTGAAATTTCGGGAAAGATTGATGTGGCAGTTATTAAAGAGCCAAAGGGTGGAAAAAAAGTTACACAGGCTGAGTTTAACAAAGAAAGGGAAAAAATGATGGAAGAAATGCAGCGCAACAATGGCGGCGGAAGGGTGATACGTGTTGGAGGAGGGAGTTAGGAGCGGCACGGCAACAAAACAAAAATACCCTTCGCATAGCGGAGGGTTTTTTTTATTTATATGAAGTTAAACCTGTAACGTTATTCAGTCTTAAAGAATGGTTAATGAACGAAAACTTGCGTCATTCCTTCACTTAACTTGTTTCCTTATCTCTGTATTATCCTTATTCCGCCTCCGTTTCCGCCTGCATTCAACCCCGCTTTGCTCAGGCTGTAAGTAAAGGCCAGCATAAAATAGCGGCGTAAAATAGTGTAGCGTGCATCTTCTATGTAATTGTTGTTGCTTGTGCGGACTACGCCAATATTCTGGTTCAGCAAATCATATACCCTTAGCTTTATTTCGCCGCGGTTGTACTTCAAAAACTGTTTTGCAACAGAAGCATTCCACAGTGGTATTTTGGTGTTGAACCCTGCTGCACGCCGGTTGTTGATGATGTATGCAAAATCTGTATGAAAGAAAAAGTTTGCCGGTAACTGCCAGTTGAAATCAGTTTCGTACTGCTGTGAAAAATAGTTTGCATTCAATGCAGACTGGAGTGTGTATTTTGTACTGTTATGCGTAATCATGGCGCTGAAGCTCATATCAATTTTCTCAATGGCATTTACCTGCAGCCTCAGTTCCGGGCTCAGGCGGAGGTCACGTATATTATTCTCTGAACCGTTTATAAACTGTTTGCTGTTGTTGTAACGGATATTGGCGGCAATGTTAAGGCTTGTGGCTTTTATAAAACGTATGGGAAAACCCCATTCTATATTGCCAAACAGGTTATATACCCCATCAGCATTTACGGGACGGGTGAATTTTACACCTAATGCCGTTACGCTGTCGTAGTTTACAATTTTATTTTGGGTTTGTGTAAATGTAAATAATGCAAAGAGGCTCCTGTTTTTAAAAGGGTTCACCCCAACATAATTTAATTGTAAGGAGTGGTTGTATTCCTGGATAAGATCAGGGTTACCCAGCCTGATGTTAAGCGGGTTGCTGATATCAGGAACCGGCTGAAGTTGTGTAATAGTAGGCTGGTTGGTAAAAGTGGAATAGGTGAAGTTGATATTTTTAAACCGGGTGAAATGATACTGGAACCTTGCATTGGGCAGTATATTCCGGAATTGTTTGCCAATAACAGAATCTTTACCGTTATTTAAAATTTTCCCGTCTAATTCAGCCAGTTGCCATGCAGTACCAACAGCCCAGTTGTATTTTTTCTTTTGTGTCCGGATGCGGAGACCTGCATTGGTATAACCATAGGTGTTTTCATAATCATTGCTCAGCTGTTCATTTAATTCATCAAATTTTCCGTTGTTGTAATTATAATCGAACGTCCTTCTTTCTGATGCTGATAAACTGTTGCTTTTTGAAGCGCTAAGTTCAATGAGGGAACGTTTAAGGAAGGGTTCTGTATAAACTGTTCTTATATTGTAACTGTTTAGCCCCCCTTTTGTATTATTTACCTGTTTAATAGAGTCGGTGCGGATGAGTGTACCCGATGAGGTATAAAACCTGTTGATTGATTGAAGGCTGCCGTTACCATCACTTTCATTAATACTGTTCTGTATGCTGACAGAGAAAGTCCTGCCCTTCCGGTTAAATTTTTTGTGGAACAATAAATCATTCCTGAAATTAAACCCCTTGTTTGCCGAATAATTATTGCTGAAGCCTTCATTGCTTAAGCGCTGATCCTCACCCAGTGTACTGTAATTATTAAATGAACTGTTCTTTGTATCCTGGTAACTTAAGGAAGGGGAAATTTTCAATGAGTGAAGTGAATCAATCTGGTAGTCCAGGCTGAGATTTAGCCGGTGGCTGTTGTTAGTATTATTGCTCTCCGCCTTTTGATTATAGAAATAAGAGGAATCTGGCAGGAAATACTGCCTGCGGATATTGCTCTCTGCAATTGGATTAAAACGATTGTAAAAATAGTTGCTCGTCAGATAAGTTCTTTTTCCCATCACATCATTGTAATTAATCCCCCCTGCATGAGTAGTATTGATGGCGCTGTTGTTGTTGCTTCCTATACCCATCATGCCGGCATTGGGATCATCTGCCGAAATATTTATATTGATGTTACCGCCACCGCCCTGCTGCATTCTCGACAATTCGCCTGTAAAATTCAGTATGTCCATAAAAGAAAAACCTTCTGCATTAACGTTATTGGCCATACCAATGGCAGACATCTGCCTTGCTCCTTTAAACGAATTCACATTAAAACGTCCTTCGTATCTTTCATTGGTTCCCACTCCCGCTGATACTTTTCCAAATAACCCCTTGTTTTTATCTTTTTTCAGTTTAAGGTTAATGGCTTTCTGGCTGTTGCCATCATCAAAACCTGTTAACTGTGCCTGGTCGCTGAGCCTGTCAAATACCTGCACTTTATCAACCGCATCAGCGGGTAAATTCCTCGTTGCTATCTTTGGGTCATTACCAAAAAACTCTTTGCCATCAACCAATACCCTGTTCACCGTTTGGCCCTGTGCTTTTACAGTGCCATCTTTTTCCACTTTTACTCCCGGTAATTTCTTCAGCAGCTCTTCTACATTTGCATTGGGCTGTACTTTAAATGAGCCTGCATTGTATTGCAGCGTATCATCAACC
This sequence comes from Chitinophagaceae bacterium, assembly GCA_033763355.1. Taxonomy (GTDB): domain Bacteria; phylum Bacteroidota; class Bacteroidia; order Chitinophagales; family Chitinophagaceae; genus JANRKT01. The sequence continues at coordinate 28,159 of JANRKT010000068.1, forward strand.
ATGGTGATGGGCGGCGCTTCTGCATTAACCACAATTTCTCCCAGCGTTTTGTATTTGTCGCTCATGGGCAGCTGACCAAAATCTATTATCCTGTTGTTGTCATCAACAGAGAAATATTTGTTGCTGTTGTGGTAATTTACATGTGTTAAAAGCAGCCTGTACTCACCATTGGAAACATTGGTAAGCTCAAACCTGCCCTGGTTATCTGCAATGGTAAAACTTACAAGTGATGAATCTTTTTTCTTAAGCATCGTTACCGTTACACCCGCAACAGGTTGCCTGGAAAGCGTATCAAAAGCAACCCCTTTTAC
>JANRKT010000069.1:0-4555 GCA_033763355.1 Chitinophagaceae bacterium
TGGCAGATAAAACAGCTTACATAGTAAGCCTTGAAGGCGAACGGGCTTTTAAAAAAATAAAAGTGGTTGATGATGAAATGGAGGAGACTGAACATTTAGAAAAATCATTCTGAATATAGATACACAGGGTAGCCTGCTGACAGGCAGGTTACCTTTTGAAACAGATCCCTGCACAGGTGCACCTCAATCAAACCCAATAGCCGGATAATACCTGTATTTTATCTCTTCACTCAAAAATCAATTGTATGAAATCAGTATTCAAACTATCTCATGCCAGATCGTCTTTGTATTTAGTTTTTACATTTTTAATTTTTTTGTTCAGCTCATGCCAGAAGGAAAAGCAGCCATTGAACCCGGAAGTGGGATTGCTGACAGCAGATGAAGAAGGTAACGGGCACGGTCATTTAAAACAAACAAAAAAATTTTCATCAGATGTTGTTGTCCGCTGGCTGAACGTGCAGCTTGATATGCTGCGGGTGCCATTGGCGCCGGGTACCGGTTCACAAGCTTCAGAAAGGGCACTCGCTTATTGCGGTATTGCATTATACGAAGCGGTTGTACAGGGCATGCCCGCTTATCGTTCTCTTTGCGGCCAGCTAACCGATTTTCCTCAAATGCCCCGCACCGAACCAGGCAAAGCTTATCATTGGGCTGCTGTTGCCAATGCGGCCCTTGCAGACATGAACAGAAAACTTTTTCCGGCAACATCTGCCGCTAATAAAACAGCCATTGATAACCTTGAAAACAGCCTGCAGGCAATCTATGCAAATGAAGCAAATACCAAAACATTGCAGCGTTCCATTGCACATGGAAAAGAAGTGGCGGCAAGGGTATTTGCATGGGCGGCTACTGATGGTTCTGCAAATGTTAACCCGCCATATGTTCCGCCAGTTGGCCCGGGCTTATGGGTAAGCACAGCACCTAACTTTCCTGCAGCAGTAAATCCTTATGCAAGCCAGCGCAGGCTGCTGGTTCCTGGTGTAGCATATGGTACTGCACTCCAGCCTCTGCCACCTTATTCGGAAGATCCTTCTTCTCCTTTTTTTGCAATGGTAAAAGATGTGTATGATAAATCGCAGGCGCTTACGCCTGAACAAACCGCAATGGCCATTTATCACCGTGATGCGCCGGGATATCCGGGTGGCGGACACTTTGTTGCGGTATTATCTCAGGTGATCAGCAAAGCACAGCCATCGCTTGATATTGCAGCCCTTGCTTATGCAAAAACAGGAATTGCCATCAGTGATGCTGTGATAATTTGTTTTATCAACAAATACAATTATAACCTTGTGCGGCCCATTACTTATATCCGCAATGTAATGGGGTATACCACATGGAATGCTTTGTTTAACACCCCCGGCCATCCTGAATTTCCTTCTGCACATGCTGTAAACGGAGCAGCAGCGGCTGCTATGCTCACCACGGTATTTGGCAGGCATTTTCAGTTTGAGTTGCATACTTACGATTACCTGGGCCTTCCTGCACGCAGCTATAATTCATTTTATGAAATGGGAAAAGAAATGGCAGACAGCCGTGTATTTGGTGGTATCCATTACAAGGCATCATGCGATAAGGGAAGGGAACTGGGAGAAAAAGTGGTGCAGAATATTTTAAGAAGAGTGAGATTTTTTAAAGGCGGGGGACATCATGGGCACAATGGCCATGATTAAACAGAACGTTGCAATGTGTCTGACGCCTTCAGGGCGTCTGACACATTGCTAATGTATTTTCTTCATCACATCAGAAGGAAAATTATAATCTGCTGTAAATTCATTTTCAGAAACACCTAACAGTGTAAATGCTTTCTCTTTGTTGCATAACTGCCCGTTCCGTTTACCAAGATAATCCTGCAATGATGAATAAGGCCAGTCTTCAGGTTTTTCTGCCAGACCCGCTTCGCATGGGTTATAATGTATATAGTGAAATGCTGTTGCCGCATAAAATGGTTCATCACTGACCAGTTTCGATTTTGTTTTTTGCTGGAATAAATTTCCTGTGCGCTGCTGTTCGGTATTGATGCCTTTTGCATAGGAACTTAATAATAAACGAAAGCCATTGGTAAGTGCCGGCATTATTATACCGCCTGATTTTGCCGGTTGCAGACTTTCTTCGTTTGCGAGTATAAGAAAATGAAAGTGGTTGGGCATAAGGCACCAGGCAAGAATGTCGCTTATCGGTTTAAGGTATTGATGGCATTTGCGCAGGAAATAAAAGTAATTCTCTTCTGAAAAAAATATTTGCTGCTGGTTGTTGCCCCTGTTATAGATATGATAAATGCCGGGTTCTTTTATAGTCATATCCAAAGTTTAAATGAAAGTGGTTGTCGTTAAGGTGTCAGACGCTCTTCTCCGAAGGAGTCCTTTGGACGAAACGTCAGACACGGTAAGAGTTTCTTTTATAGTCATATCCTGAGTTTAATGGAAGGTGTTTGTTGTTAAAGTGTCAGACGCTCTTTGAGACGTCAGACACAGTGAGCATCGGGTTCTTTTGTAGCCATATCCTGAGTTTAAAGGAAAATGTTTGTGATTAAAGTGTCAGACGCACTTCTCCTAAGGAATCCTTTGGACGAGATATCAGACACAGTGAGGGGTTCTTTTATGATCATATCTTCGGTATCATTAACGTGTCAGACGCCCTTGAAGGCGTCAGACACGTTAATAAGCCCACTTCACCAATGTGGCGCCCCAGGTAAAGCCGCCGCCGAATGCAGCAAGAACAATATTGTCGCCTTTGTTCAGTTGCTTTTTATAATCCCATAAGCAGAGTGGGATAGTAGCAGCAGTAGTATTGCCATAGCGTTGTATGTTCAGCATTACTTTCTGGTCGGTAAGGCCCATCCGGTTGGCGGTGGCATCAATAATTCTTTTATTGGCCTGGTGGGGTACCAGCCATGCAATGTCATCACCGGTTAAATTATTCCGCTGCATCAGTTCATAGGCCACATCAGCCATACCAGTTACGGCAAACTTAAAAACGGGTTGCCCTTCCTGGTAGATATAATGTTCTTTGTTGGTAACGGTTTCAATGCTGGCAGGTTTTAATGAGCCGCCTGCTTTCATATGTAAATATTTTCCGCCGCTTCCATCGCTTCTTAAAATACTGTCAAGCACACCATAGCCTTCAATGTTTGATTCAAGCAGCACACCGCCTGCGCCATCGCCAAAAAGTATGCATGTGGTCCTGTCACTGTAATCAACAATGGAACTCATTTTATCAGCGCCTATTACCAATACCCGCCTGTACCTTCCGCTTTCAATTAAAGAAGCCCCTGTTGTAAGTGCATATAAAAAACCCGAACAGGCTGCAAGTATATCAAAGCCCCATGCATTTTTCAGGCCTGCTTTATAACAGGCTATATTGGCTGTAGCGGGAAACAGCATGTCAGGCGTAACAGTAGCTACAATCATGCAATCAATTTCTTCAGGCGAAATGCCCCTCTTTTCACATATCAGTTTTACTACGGGCACAATCATGTCGGAAGTTCCTTTTCCCTCGCCTTTCAATATCCTCCTTTCTGAAACCCCTGTCCGTGTCTTAATCCACTCATCGGTAGTTTCAACCATTTTTTCAAGATCGGCATTGGTGAGTTTGTCTTCGGGAACATATCCACCAATGGCGGTAATTGCAGCGGTAATTTTTGTACGCATGATAAAAGAAGTTGGTAAAAACGGACGCTAAAATACAATTCTCTGGAAAATCACAGCGGGCCTACAGTAATTCTAAAAATCGATGTGCCTTTTTAATACGTAAACCCAATTCAATTACATTTGCAGCTTTCAATTGGTACGATGATTGCATACCTGAGCGGAAATTTCTCCTATAAATCGCCTGCTGTAGTACATGTGGATGTACATGGTGTGGGGTATGAGGTGCATATTACACTTAATACGTATTCGGCCATTCAAAAGCTGGAAAAAGGCACATTACATACCTGGCTGCAAGTAAAGGAAGACGGGCAGACTTTGTATGGCTTTTTTGATATGGCGGAAAAAAATATGTTCATCCAGCTGATCGGTGTTAATGGAATAGGTGCAGCAACAGCGAGAATGATGTTGTCTTCGATGAAACCTGCAGAACTGGCCCGTGCCATTATCCAGGGCAACGTAGTGCTGCTGGAAAGCATCAAAGGTATAGGAAAGAAGACCGCAGAACGGATAGTGCTGGAACTGCGGGACAAACTGAGTAAAAACCAGATGGAAACAATCAATTCAGGCCTCATAAACAATACTTTAGAGCAGGATGCGTTAAATGCTTTAATGGCCCTGGGCATTGCCCGGTCTTCGGCAGAAACTGCCATTAAAAAAGCCATTTCCTCCGCACCTGATACTGAAAACCTCGAATCTTTAATCAAAAAAGCCCTGCAGTCTATTTGAGCTGAACTCTACCCATTAACAAGCCGGAGGAAAATTGACCAATATCAGAATTGTTCGCCTTCCTGTGATAACCATATTATGGGCTGTTGTGTACTTCTTCAGCACAACGGGCTATGGTCAGTCTTTGCCTCAAACACCCGATACCAGTAAGCCATCAAACGACAGCTTGCGTTTTCCCATCA